>DASTKE010000677.1:0-7509 GCA_035716105.1 Ktedonobacteraceae bacterium
GGAATGGAATACAAAAACGCACACGACGAATGCGAGGCAATCGCCTCGCATTCGTCGTGTGTGTTTTTGTATTCCGATAAGTTAGTCGGGAACGGTTTCGGCGAGTTCGAGGTTGCGAGCGTAGGTGCGGACGACCTCGCGCATGTGGCGGGTGATGATATGCGCAAGAATCATGTGCGCATCCTCTTCCTGCTCGATATTCTGGCCGGGAGCCAGCACGTAGGCGTCCACCATAGCTTTGATCTTGCCACCCCTGGCACCCAGCAGGCCGATGGTATAGGCCCGCGAACGCTTCGCCAGGGCCAGCGCGTTGATGACATTGGGAGAATTGCCGCTGGCGCTGATGCCAATGGCTACGTCGCCTGGCTCGATCAGGTTGGCCAGTTGCTCGGCGAAGATGTGCTCGTAGGCAGTATCGTTGCTCCACGCCGTGATAAGAGGCACGTGATCGGTCAGCGAGATGGCCTTCACGCGGGGAGCGTTGGGCATAATCGTGTTCTTTGCCAGGTCGAGCGCGAAGTGAGAGGCTGTAGCTGCGCTGCCGCCGTTGCCCATGATGAAGATGCGGCGACCGTTATAGTACGCCTCTTCGAGCAATTGGAGCACCTGTTGCAGGTGCGGCAGCGAGATAGCCTGCACCATCTGCTCCAATTCGGTGAAGTACTGATTGATCAACTCCAATGTCTTTTCCCTCTTCCTTACGATGTCTGCATTCCTATAACTTCTGGTATTCAGCCTGCTGCGTGGATTCCTGCACGGATTGCTGACCGGTGTATGGCTCAACCCAGCGGGGATCAAAGTTTGCTACGTTGAGCACGACCTTCGCGCCCTGCTGGTCAAAGCGGAAATTCATGCACTTCAGTCCGCGCTCTTCCAGCGCCTGTGTGACGTTGTCCTGTCGCTCCTCCGGGCAGTAGAGCAGGAGGAAACCGCCGCCGCCCGCGCCGGTGATCTTGCCAGCCGAGGCACCATGTTCAAGCGCGAGACTGTAGCACTCGTCGATAAAACCGGTCGAGAGGCCGGGGGCCAGGCGGCGTTTCTCCTGCCAGGAATAATGCAGGAGACGAGCAAACTCGTCCAGGTCGCCCTTTTCCAGGCACGCCTGCACACCAACCGCCACCTGCTTGATATTGTGCAGCGCCTGCAAGACCGACTCATCCCGCTGCTCCGTCGATTTGCGCTGGTGCTTGAGAATCGAGGTCGACTCACGCGAACTGCCCGTAAAGAACAGCAGCAAGCGGCGCTCCAACATCTTGTACACGTCAGGCGCGATATTGAGCGGCTCGACGGTGACGCCATCACTGGCAAACGTGATCTTGTTCAAGCCACCAAAAGAGGCGGCGTATTGATCCTGTTTGCCGATGGGCATGCCCATCTTGTTGATTTCGATATGGGAGGCCAGTTCCGCCACCTGCTGCTTGGTCATGGGCTGCTCCAGCAGCGTCGAGATGGCGCGAACCATCGTCACTGCCGCCGCGCTCGACGATCCCAGCCCGGTGCCGGGCGGAACCTCGCTGGCAACAAAGAGATTAATGCCCCGGCGAATGCCAAAATGGTGCAGAATAGCCTTCGGAAGCGCCAGATCACCGTTCCAGAAAAGGTCATTATAAGGTGAGTGGCGAAACAGCGAGCGATAATCCGCTGAAATGACCTGAAGATCGTCAGATTCATCCGTTGTAATCACAGCATAAAAGTATTTATTAATAGCAGTACTGATGACAAGGCCACCATATTTCATATAATATGCCGCGAGATCGGTTCCTCCACCACCAAAACTAATACGCATCGGCGCTCTAGCAATTAGCATATCCTGATCTCTCCTCTCATCTCTCCGGGATGCTCCCCTTTATACATTGTACTCTGGCGTCCTCTACCTGACACAGTATTTCTTTGTATCCACCACAAGAACCTGAATAGACGTGAAACCTCTGTAGGGGCCGAATTATCGCGCCCAGCGCCGATTGATCGGCCTTCGGCCTGGGCCGATCAATCGGCGCTGGGCGCGGTAATTCGGCCCCTACGAAGGTCCATATCCAGGGTCAATTGTCAACGTTCATTATCGGCGATAGGCGCGATTAACTGCCCCTATTGCCTGTTCTGTTTACATCACGCCACAGGCTGCTTCATCGCTTCAATAAGCACTTGCGCGACCTCCGGACGCGAGAACTCGCGGGGAGGAATCTCACCGGCCTGAAGCATCTGGCGTACCTTCGTGCCGCTCAGCGTCACGTGCTGGTCGTTGCCGTGCGGGCAGGTCTTGGAGGAGGCCATCGAGTCGCAGACGCGGCAGAAGAAGGTGTGGTCGAAGAACATGGGCGTGATACCGAGCTTCGCCGGATCGAAGTTGGCGAAAATGTGGTGGGCATCATAGGTGCCGTAGTAGTTGCCGACGCCAGCATGGTCGCGGCCAACGATGAAATGCGAGCACCCGTAGTTCTTACGCATCAGGGAGTGGAAAACCGCTTCGCGAGGCCCGGCGTAGCGCATGGCGGCGGGCAGCACGCCCAGAATCACGCGATCCTGTGGATAGTAGTTTTCCAGCAGCACTTCGTAGCAGCGCATCCGCACATTGGCCGGAATGTCGTCGCCCTTTGTATCGCCGACCAGCGGGTGCAGGAAAAGGCCATCGACGGTTTCCAGGGCGCACTTCTGGATGTATTCGTGCGCACGATGCACGGGGTTGCGCGTCTGGAAGGCGACGATGCGCTTCCACCCGCGCTCGGCGAACAACTGGCGCGACTGTGTGGGCGTGTAGCGATACTCCGCGAATGCCTGCGGCTGAAGATTCACCACGCGCACAGGGCCACCGAGCAGCACATCACCCTGTGCGTAGAGCACCTTCACGCCGGGATGAGCCTCTTCGGTTGTGCGATAGACCTTGCTGGCCTCGTGCTCTTTATCATAGCCATACTTCTCTTCAATCGTCATCACCGCTTGCAGCGTCCCACTGGCATTGACCAGCGCGACCTGCGAACCCTCTTTGAGGGAAGTCGCCTGCTCCGAACTGACGGAAAGCGTGATGGGAATGGACCAGGGCAGCCCATTGGAGAGGTGCATGGTATCGACCACGTTGATGTAGTCGGCGCGGGTCATGAAGCCACCCAGAGGGCTGTAGGCTCCGTTCGACAGCATTTCCAGGTCGGCCAACTGGCGCGAGCCGACGGTAATGCGCGGCAATGTCCTGGCGCGCTCCTCCAACTCTGGGCGCTCCGCCTCGGTTGCCATATTGATAATCAGTTCCCCACCATGCGGGGCAATCAGGTTGTTTGTCATTATTGTTTACCTTCTTAATCTGACGTAGGGGCGACCTTGATGGTCGCCCGGAGCCAGGAGCGCAGCAACTGGCTCCCACATGTGGCCGACGCCAGTTGCTGCGCTCCTGGCGCGGGCGACCATCAAGGTCGCCCCTACGGGCTTTGTGGCCGCAATTTATTTGTTAAAACCCATAATCACGCCCCTACGTTCCTATAGGTAGCCCAACGCAGTCAGGCGGTCGGTGACAACTTTTTCGTCTTCTTCGCGGCCCTCTTCCGGCTCCAGGTAGCCCAACTCTTCGAGTTTGGCGAAGATGCGTGCGACGCTCTCCTCGATGGTTTCCTTATCGGTCTCGATAACCAGTTCGGGATGCTCTGGCTCTTCATAGGGATCATCGACTCCGGTAAAGCCCTTGAGCTTGCCCTCGTCGACGAGCTTGTAGAGACCCTTGACATCGCGCTGGCGGCAGACATCGATGGGGCATTTGACGTAGACTTCCACGAAATTGCCGATCTGCTGGCGCGCCCAGTCGCGAGCCTCGCGATAGGGAGCAATGGCGGCGGAAATACAGATCACGCCATTACGTGTCAGCAGGCCGCAGACGAAAGCGATGCGCTTGATGTTGGTGTCGCGGTCCTCGCGGCTGAAGCCGAGGCCCTTGCTCAGATGCGTGCGCACCACATCGCCGTCCAGTACCTCGACGTTGCGTCCCCGCACTCGCAGGCGCTCCTCAATGATCTCGGAAAGGGTGCTCTTGCCGGCACCGGACAGGCCGGTGAACCAGATTGTAAAACCGGTCGTGTTCGCCATAAACCCATATCTCCTTGTTTCGTATCTCTCACGTTTCAACTTCGGGCAGTCAGGATGTTCTCTACACTCCCTGCACATGCCCTCTCTCGTCTGGCCCGGAAACGTTTAGAGCCAGGCCAAACTGCTAAGGAATGAAGCAGCCTGTACTTCTTATCTAGAGGTACACGGCTTACCTTGCATATCCGTTCCATGTGGTCTAGAAAGGCTCTCCCTGCATATCGGCGGGAACCGGCACATCCAGCTGCTTCAGGATGGTCGGGGCCATATCCATGAGTTGCAAGCCGCTCAGTTCGCGTCCACCCTCGCCCTGCTGAGCGTCGGGGTCGTGTTTAATGACGATGCCAAACTGGGCGTGATTGCAGTCGTCCGGGCCGATATCGTTCTCAAAGGTGTAGATCGAGCCATGCCCGATGGTGCCGACGGAGCGCCAGTAGAGGTCGCCGAAATAGACGATCAGGTCGGGCGGCACGCCATTGCACGCCTGATACACGTCTCGCGGCTTATAAACGGTTGTGCCGATATTTTCGCCATCGGGGTCGACGATGGCCTCGAATTTGGCTTGCAGTTCCGCTTTGAGCGCCTCCACCTCGCCCGGCTTGACGATGCCCTGCGGCTCGCGTCCCTCAATATTGAGGAAAATGCGGGCGTAGTAGCCACCGTCGCCCCAGACCTTCGTCTTGCTCCAGTCAATCTCGCACTTGTCGATGGGCGTCAGTTTCGTCGGCTGTGACTTGAGCGTCAGGTAGCCTTGCTCAATCAGCCACTCATTGACGCAGATACCGCCATCCATCTTCTTCGCCCCATGATCGGAGACGATAAACACCGTCGTATTATCCAGGTCGACCAGGTCTAGAATTTGACCGATCTCGCTATCGATGTAGCGGTAGTAGTCGTGGATGCTTTCGTTGAACTGCGGATTGACCTCGTACTTGTGGTGCGTCGGATCGTGGAACTTCCACAAACCGTGATGAATGCGGTCCGTCCCCATCTCCACGAACATGAAGAAGTCCCAGTCTTTTTCCACGAGCCAGCGCTTGACCAGCTTGAAACGCTTCTCGGTCATCGTGTAGATCTGGCGCAGGAGGTAGGCTTTGTCCTCCGTGCGGAAGTTGGGAACATCCACCAGGTAATCGCCGACGATGGATTCGATCTCCTGCATGGCCGATGCTGGATAGGTGTAGGGCTTCTCCGGGTTTTTGGTCGAGGGGGAGAGAAAACACCCAACCTGGATACCGTTGACCGGTTTGGGGGGATACGTCTGCGGAACACCGACTGTGACGACCTTTTTGCCCGCACGCGAGAGCACATCCCACACGCGGTCGGTCTTCACGGCATTGGCATTGGCCAGCACTTGCTTTTCATAGGAATAGTCGCCGCGATTGCGGAACCCGTAGAAGCCAAGCGTCCCAGGGTCCTTGCTCGACATCATCGAGCTCCAGGCCGGGACGGTGATGGCGGGAATACAGCTTTCCAGCTTGCCCCATACGCCATTGTCCATCACCCGTTGGAAATTCGGCAATTCATCGCGCCACTGCTCAAACACCAGTTCAGGCGGCGCGCAATCCAGTCCTATCACCAGGACCTTTTTTCGCCGAGTCATATATAATCTCCTTCTAGCCAGTTCTCATTGCCTCGTTTTGCTGATGAGAGAGCCTGCTGGCTCGCTATATCTTCTCTTCTCTATCGCTATCCTGATCAATTGCAGATATGTCTATCAATACCTATCCAGGTTATTCCAACAGATACAGTGCTTCACATTGCTCTGCAAGAGCGGAATACATTGAACACGGTATTCAGCATATCACCCTCGACCCATGAAAAGGATTGCTAACAAGTGAAGATACGGTTGCAAATGTACCCATAGAGTTACAGTTGCTCAACCGTTTTCAGCAGCAAAACGCTTCTACACTTGTAACGGCTGTTGCAGTTTTTCGTATCAGGTAGCAGCCAGATAGGTAATGAGTACTATGAAAAGCAACTCGCGTTACAAGAATATCATTTCTTTCTGGAAGAGTAAAGGGTACATATGCTCTAAAAAAAGTAATCGGCAGCGTGTATATACTCATGAGGGGAGGTTATGAAGAGCTTCTGCATATAAGTTAACACAGATTTTGTGAAAAAAGTCCATCTATCAGCCAATAAAAAAGTGTATAGTATAGGAAGTTAGACCGGGGGCTTATCCAACGGGCTAAGTGACAGACAGATTTTCCGTAGGCTTGAAACGAACCGTTTCAGAAAGGATCAAAACATTGAGTGGAAAGAAAGTGCGTGTAGCCGTCATCGGTGTGGGCAATTGTGCCAGTTCGCTGGTGCAGGGCGTCCATTACTACCGGGATGCACAGCCGGATGATTTCGTGCCTGGATTGATGCATGTCGATCTTGGTGGCTACCACATCCACGATATAGAGTTTTCCGCTGCCTTCGATATTGATCAGAATAAAGTGGGCAAGGATATCAGCGAAGCCATCTACGCGACTCCCAACAACACCTATCGTTTCGCCGACGTTCCCAAACTGGGGGCAAAGGTCTATCGCGGCATGACCAACGATGGACTGGGCAAGTACCTTTCAAAGGTGATTACGAAGGCCCCAGGATCAACGGATGATATCGTGCATATCCTCAAGGATACCGGTACCGATGTGATCATCAATTACCTGCCGGTCGGCTCAGAGACGGCGACCAAGTGGTACGTGGAGCAAATCCTGAAGGCCGGGGTGGGTCTCGTCAACTGCATCCCCGTCTTTATTGCACGTGAGCAGTACTGGCAGGAGCGTTTCAAAGAGGCCAACCTGCCCATGATCGGCGACGACATCAAGAGCCAGGTTGGAGCAACCATTGTTCACAGGATGCTGGCCCGCCTCTTCCGCGAGCGCGGCGTGAAGCTGGAGCGCACCATGCAGCTCAACGTCGGCGGCAACACCGACTTCTACAACATGTTGGAGCGCGAGCGCCTGGAATCGAAGAAGATCAGCAAGACCAACGCCGTCACCAGCCAGCTTGACTACGATATTGGCGAAGACAACGTTCACATTGGTCCCTCGGACTACGTGGCCTGGCTCGCTGACCGCAAATGGGCCTATATCCGGCTGGAAGGCCGTACCTTTGGCGACGTGCCGCTGAATGCCGAACTGAAGCTCGAAGTCTGGGATTCCCCCAACTCGGCAGGCGTGGTGATCGACGCGGTACGTATGGTGAAGCTGGCACTGGATCGCGGACTGAGCGGCACGCTGGAAGGCCCAAGCGCCTACCTGATGAAGTCGCCTCCCGTGCAGCATCATGATGATATCGCCCGTGAAATGACCGAGGCGTTCATCAGCGACGAGAGCATTGTTCCTCCGGCAAAGTCGGATGTCAAGTCTCCCGACCAGGTCAACGGCCATAAGCAACAGGCCCCCATCGAATAAGAATTTCTCAGTGAAGGAAAGCGGCTGGCGGTTGCGAATG
>DASTKE010000678.1:0-3831 GCA_035716105.1 Ktedonobacteraceae bacterium
GACGACGCTGACGGCGGCGATCACCAAAGTGCTCGCCAATGCCAAGATGGCCAACTACGTGGCCTTCGACCAGATCGACAAGGCCCCGGAGGAGCGGGAGCGAGGCATCACCATCGCCATCGCCCACGTGGAGTACGAGACCGAGAAACGCCACTACGCCCACGTCGACTGCCCCGGCCACGCCGACTACATCAAGAACATGATTACCGGAGCAGCGCAGATGGACGGAGCCATCCTCGTGGTCAGCGCCCCGGACGGCCCGATGCCACAGACCCGCGAGCACATCCTGCTGGCCGGGCAGGTGGAAGTGCCGGCCATGGTCGTCTTCCTCAACAAAGTCGACATGATGGATGACGAGGAACTGCTCGAGTTGGTGGAGTTGGAAGTGCGCGAACTCTTGTCCAAGAACAATTTCCCCGGCGATGATGTGCCCGTCATTCGCGGCTCGGCGCTCAAAGCGCTGGAGAGCAAAGGCGACCTCTCGCGCAGCGACGCGGATGCCGCTTGCATCTGGGAGTTGATGGACGCGGTGGACAGCTACATTCCCACCCCGGTGCGCGCCACCGACAAGCCGTTCCTGATGCCCATCGAAGATGTCTTTGGCATCAAGGGCCGTGGCACCGTGGTCACCGGACGCATCGAGCGCGGGGTGATCAAAGTGGGCGAGTCGGTCGACATCGTGGGCATGGCCGAGGCCAAGCGCACCGTCGTCGTGACGGGGGTGGAGATGTTCCAGAAGACGCTGGATCAGGGCATGGCGGGAGACAACGTGGGCTGCTTGCTGCGAGGGGTGGAGCGCGTGGATGTGGAGCGCGGCCAGGTGCTGGCCAGGCCCAACTCCATCAAGCCGCACAAGAAGTTCCAGGCCCAGGTCTACGTGCTCAGCAAAGAAGAGGGAGGACGCCACACCCCCTTCTTCAACGGCTATCGCCCGCAGTTCTATGTGCGCACCACCGACGTGACCGGCTCCATCAAGCTGCCCGAAGGCGTGGAGATGGTGATGCCGGGCGACAACATCGAGATGACGGTCGAACTGATCGTGCCGGTGGCGATGGAAGAAGGCGTCAAGTTTGCCATTCGTGAGGGTGGCCGTACCGTCGGCGCTGGCATCTGCGTCAGTATCGACGAATAAGTTTCGAGTTCTGTGTGCCGTACGGGTCGATTGATCGGCCCATACGGGCCAGAACACGATTGGAGAAAAAATATGGCTGCAAAAGGGAAAGAAAACCGAATTGTAGCAACGCTTGCTTGCTCAGTATGCAAGCATCGCAACTACACAAGCTCAAAAAATAAGAGGAACAACCCGGACCGCCTTGAACTGCGCAAGTTCTGTCCAACTTGCCGTACGCATACCGCCCATCGCGAGACGAAGTAGCGAGCTAGTAGGGTAAGAGACGAGGAACGGTCGCTCCTGATCGAGAAAGGTCGAACGTGGCAAACAAAATGGCCGACAGAAAGAGAAATGCCAATCGGTCTTCCAGCCGGGCAACTCAGAGCCAGACGCAAAGTCAGGACGAGAGCCGGACGGTTGAAGCCAGGGCAAAGGGCGTCGAACGAGACAAAGAGCAGAGCAAAACCGCGAAAGCGGCTGCTCGTGGCCGCGACGAGCGGAAAGAGCCAGCGAAGCGTCGCGAGACGAAGTCTTCTTCGACCATGCAGAACGTGCGCAAGAATAAATACGTTCGTTTTGTTCTTGAAGCATACTACGAACTGCGCCACAAGGTAACATGGCCGACCTTCGAGGAGGCCAGAAATATGACAGTCGTGGTAATCGTGCTTTCCGTGGTGATCGGTATCATCCTGGGCATAGCGGATTTTGGGCTGTTACATCTCTACCAACTGATTGCCGGCAAGTAAAAAGTAACGTAGCATCGTGTTTTCACCAGGGAAAAAGGAAAAAATCGTGGTAACAGAACATACCAACGAGACCGAACTGACTGGTTCAAGCACAGCGCCGGAAAAGGACAATACGAACGCGGCAAATGCCGGTTCAGACGCGGAGGCGGGCCAGCGCGCCTGGTATGCTATTCATACCTACTCCGGGTACGAGAATAAGGTGAAAAGCCACCTCGAAGCACGCATCAACTCCATGGACATGCGGAACAAAATCTTCCGCGTGATTGTTCCTATGGAGGAAGAGGTGGAAATCAAGCAGGGTCAGCGGCGCACCGTGCAGCGAAAAGTCTTCCCCGGCTACGTGCTGGTCGAAATGATTATGAGCGACGAAGCCTGGTATGTTGTGCGTAACACCCCTGGGGTCACAAGTTTTGTGGGTTCCGGTACCCGCCCCGTTCCCCTGCAAGAGCACGAGATCAAGTCTATCTTGAAGCAGGTGAACCAGGAGACGGAGAAGCCAAAAGCCAGGATCAGTTTCTCCAAGGGCCAGAGCGTGCGTGTCATCGATGGCCCCTTCACCGAGTTTATTGGTACGGTCAGCGATATCAATATGGATCGCAACAAAGTGACCGTGCTGGTTTCCTTTTTTGGTCGCGAAACGCCCGTGGTGCTGGATTTCCTCCAGGTAGAGAAGATCTGAGGCACCCGGTCTATTCTTCTATTCCGTTGTGTGTTTGAGGAGTTTGAAACAAAATGGCAAAACGTGTTAAGGCTGTAGTCAAATTGCAGATTCCAGCCGGAAAGGCCAATCCAGCGCCACCTATCGGTACCGCGCTTGGCCCGCAGGGCGTGAACATCATGCAGTTCTGCAAGGAGTACAATGCGCGTACCGCAGATCAGGTAGGCATGATTATTCCCGCCGAAATCACGATCTATGAAGATCGTTCATTTACCTTTATCACCAAGACGCCGCCCGTACCCGACCTGCTGAAGAAAGCCGCCGGGATTGACAAGGGCGCGGCGACTCCCAATAAAACCAAAGTCGGCTCGATCAACCGCGCCCAGTTGCGCGAGATAGCCGAACTGAAGATGAAAGACCTCAATGCCATCAGTATTGAGGGTGCCGAGAAGATGATCGAAGGCACTGCCCGCAGCATGGGCATCACCGTCAGCTAATTACAAGCATATAGAGAAGGATCGCCCGTAAGTCACTGAGGCTATCCTGCCACAAGGAGGGCTAAAAAATGCCAAAGCATGGCAAGAAATATCTTGAGGCACAGAAACAAGTTGATGCTGAAAAGCAGTACGAGCCTCAAGAGGCAATTTCGCTCCTCAAACAAATCAACTACGTAAAATTCAATCCGACCGTCGAAGTTCACATGAAGCTTGGCGTTGATCCCCGTCACGCTGACCAGATGGTACGCGGCGTCGCGATGCTGCCAGCAGGCACCGGTAAAGATGTGAAGGTGCTGGTTTTCGCGCAGGGCGAGAAAGCCGCCGAAGCCGAGGCGGCTGGCGCGGACTTCGTAGGTCTCGATGACATCATTAAGCAGATCGAAGACGACTGGTTCGGCTTTGATGTCGCCATTGCCACACCCGATGTGATGGGCAAGGTTGGTCGCCTGGGTAAAAAGCTTGGCCCCCGCGGTCTCATGCCCAGCCCAAAAGCTGGCACGATCACGACGGACGTGGCGCGCACCATCCGCGAAGTCAAAGCTGGCCGCGTAGAGTTCAGGGTCGATAAGACCTCGCTCCTACACATTCCAGCCGGAAAGCTTTCGTTCAGCGACGATGCCCTGCTCTCCAACATCGCCTCGATTGTCGACGCGGTGCAGCGTGCCAAGCCGAGCGGCGCAAAAGGGACCTATGTGAAGAGCGTTGTGCTCTCGTCCACCATGTCCCCCGGCATTCGCCTGGACGTTCCGACAGCCATGGCGCTCAAACCCTAGTATGATTGAATGAACGAATGCGTCGGGGAATGTCGTAGGGGCGATG
>DASTKE010000679.1:0-6777 GCA_035716105.1 Ktedonobacteraceae bacterium
ACGTTACGGCAAACGTTACAGGAGAGCCGCTTTTCGGGGCGTACCATTGATAGCTAAATTAGAAAACCATGAGGATTTTTACGGTTGCGTTTTCTGATGGGCATTTTGTGAAAAGCGTTTGCTATATATAAACAGAACGTAGGTGCCGCTTTAGCGAGCACACCGCCGATTTATCGGCTAGTCCCTGTTCTGCCGATAAATCGGCGATGTGCTCGCTAAAGCGGCACCTACGTTCTGTTTATATATAGCAAACGCTTTTCACAAAATGCCCATCAGAAAACGCGACCGTAAAAATCCTCATGGTTTTCTAATTTAGCAATCAAGAGCGTACCACGAAAAGCGACTCTTCCGTAACGTTCGCCGTAACGATCAGAAGACGCCTGAACGGTACAATTATCTCTGGAAGGACAAACCCCTAAATTATTCTATTATTGTCGTCTTTATTGAGAGAGGGTTTTTATGCCAGAATCACTCAGCAGGAGGGGTTAGCAAGATGCAAGATGGCGAGACCGTAAAGAGCGCCACCACGATAGTTCTGGGGCGCTACCAGTTGTTGCGCAAGATTGGCAAAGGAGGCATGGGCGAGGTCTGGCTCGGCGAAGACCCGCGCTTACATCGCCAGGTTGCCATTAAGACGCTGCCTGTGCATAATCAGGGCGATAGCGAATACTTACAGCGCTTCGAGCGGGAAGCGCGAGCGGCTGCGGCCCTCAATCACCCACACATTCTGCCCGTGCATGACTATGGGCAACAGGTATTGCCGGATGGACAGGCCATCACCTATATCGTCATGCCCTACATTTCCGGCGGCACCTTGAGCGACCGCATCAAAGCGCTGTCCAACAGTGGCACGCCTATGGCTTCAGAGGAGATTCTCACCTACCTTTCCCAGGCGGCTGACGCCATTGACTACGCGCACGGACAAAACGTTATCCATCGCGATGTGAAGCCCAGCAACATGCTGCTGCGCGGCGATAACTGGCTGATGCTGGCGGATTTCGGCATTGCGCGGATCGTCTCTGACCAGGAACAGCTCACGCAGGCCGGTGTTGGCATTGGTACGCCTGAATATATGGCTCCCGAACAGGCGCAGGGCAAAGCAGTAGCAGCCAGCGACAACTACAGTCTGGCGGTCATCGCCTACCAACTCTTCACCGGACAACTGCCATTCAAGGGCGAGACCCCCTACGCGATGACCATCCAGCACATCATGACGCCTCCACCACCGCCCCGCCAGTTCAATCCCAACATGCCGCCAGCCGTCGAGCAGGCATTGCTGCATGGTCTGGCGAAGGAACCGGCAGAGCGCCCACCAACGACGCAAGCCTTCGTCAGCGAGCTACAACATGCGCTCGCCAGCGAGCCATTCGAGCCAGCCAACGCGCCTACCCTCATCTTGAGGAACGATACGGCCCCCGCAGCCAACGGACAGCCCGCTACTCCCCCGCCGGATTCCATACCGGGCGGCGGCAAGCTGGTCGTCGCGCCTTCCCACGGCATTCCCAGACGACAGGTACTGATTGGCGGAGGCGCGGTCCTGCTGGCAGCAGCGGGACTGGGAACATGGGCTGTTGTTTCCAAAGAGCACACAACGCCCACAACTGGAGTAGTCACAAAGGCCAGACCAACGGTCAATCCCAATGCGCCCGCAATGACCCTGCTGGCGCATACACGACCCATCACGTCGCTCGCCTGGTCGCCGAGTACGCCGAACATCCTGACTTCGGCGGCACAGGACAATCAGGTCATGCTCTGGGATGTCGCGGCCATCCAGCAGGGGCAGGCCAGCCAGAACACGCCCAAAGCCAAACAGTCCCTGGGTTCCGCGACGATCAACCCGCTCAAGCTCGCGTGGTCTGCCGATGGGCAAAGTCTGGCTATAGGAAATGCCGTCTACGTGCTTGAGTCCAGCGGCACTCGTGTCGATATGCAGATGCAAGTCTATAAGAGTGACCTCAGCAATCTACAGCCATACTACAACGCTTCCTACATGACGTACCTGCGAACGGGTTATGTCAGCGCGGTCAGTTGGGGGCCGGGCAAGTACCTGGTTGCTATTACCCGCCCCTATGAACTGGCGGGGCAAACAAAATACTACCTGGAATTCCGCGATCCGGCTCACCCGCAAAACGGCTTCGGCACCATCATCCAGTACGGCTTCGGCTACTCGCTGGCACCATCGCCCGATGCATCGCAGTTGGCGCTGGGCGTATACAACGGCGTCTCCGTTGGCCAGCCGGTTGTCGCGGACAAGAATGCAAGTTGGAAGCCTACACCCAAACAATTCACATTTGACAGCACGCGGCCACCTGCCGGGGATGTCACCTGGTCGCCTGATGGACGCTACATTGCCGGTATCACCAACCCGGAGTTCGTGCCGAAATACATTCGCAGCCAGCTTGCCGTCTGGAATGTACAGGGTGGCGATTCCACACGCACCTCGCTGACTTTACCGCGCTCCAACAGCATTCTGACCCACGTGGCATGGTCGCCCGCGCCCACCAGCACGCAGTTGGCGGCTGGCAGCAAGGACGGTACGGTCTACCTGTGGAACGTCAGCACGAACGGCGCTCAGGGCAACGCGCTGCCGGTACGCAGCCTGCCCGGCCCTTCCGGCGCGGAGGTCACGGCCCTGGCATGGTCAGCTGATGGGCGCTACCTGGCGGCCGGTTTCAACGATCCGAACAATAGTCTGTTGATCTGGAAGCTGTGAGGTTTCTGCATGGATACGAATCCATCCAATGGATGGCAAGATAAAGTGCTTGGACACTATCGCCTGCTGCGCTTGCTGGGACGCGGCGGCATGGGTGAGGTCTGGCTGGCGGAAGATATCCAACTCCACCGCCGGGTGGCCGTGAAGCTCCTGCCCACCGTGTTCGCGCATGACCGCGACTACCTGCAAGATTTTGCGCGTGAGGCCCGTGCCAACGCCGCGCTTGAACACCCTCACATTCTGCCCGTCCACGACTTCGGCGAGCAGCAGATGGGCGAGAACGAGGTTATTACCTACCTGGTGACACCGTATATGAGCGGCGGCTCCCTGCGCGACCGCATCGCCAGCGCGCAGGGGCCACTTCCACCCGAAGAGGCTGTTAGCTACCTGCGACAGGCGGCGGAGGCCATCGACTACGCCCACAGCCAGCACGTGCTGCATCGCGACATCAAGCCTGCCAACATGCTGCTCCAGGACTCCTGGCTGTTCCTGGCCGATTTCGGCCTCGCCAAATTGCTCACCAGCACAACGCAGCGCACACGTACGCAGGCCGGGAACGGCACACCCGAATACATGGCCCCTGAGCAAGCGCACGGCAATGCCGAACCTGCCAGCGACCGCTACAGCTTCGCGATGACGGCCTACCAGCTTTTCACCAGTCGCGTCCCCTTTCGCGGCGACACGCCCTACAACACACTCATCATGCAGATGACGCAAGAGCCGCCTTCGCCTCGCCAGTTTAATCCCGCCCTGCCAGAGGCCGTCGAGCAAGCCATACTGCGAGGCTTAGCCAAACAGCCCGCCGAGCGCCCGGCAACATGCATAGCGCTGGTTTCCGCGCTAGAGCATGGCTTTCACATGAGCACCTCAGTGCAGCTTGACCCGGAGGCGACGGTGATAGCCCCCTGGCATACTCGCGGCCAGGAAAGCATTTCGTCCTCGCCGCGCACGCTTTCCGCGTCCAACACACCCGTCATACAGCCAGCGCCCACGCCGCGCCTGCCCATCACTGACCCGTCGGTGCTGCCCACGGCTTCAGCGAACGGCCATGCTGCGCCGTTTCCGGCGCACGACGATCGCACCTACATCTCTGGCAGCGCCGAAAGACCGCCGGAGGCAGCAGAGAGCCCACAACAGAAGCTCACCCGGCGCGCAGTGCTGACGGGGGCCGCTGCTACGGCCGTTGCTGCTGTTGCTGGTGGAACAGCGCTCACCATGTTTTTACGCTCGCATCCAGCCGCGACCCGGCCACAAAGTACCACGCGACCGCGACCAGCTGTGGGGCCAAAACACCTGATTTCCGGCGTGCCACTACTCTCGCTGGTCGGGCATTCACAGCCGGTGCGCGTCGCCAGGTGGGATCCCACGGGCCGCTACCTGGCAACGGGCGGCGAAGATGACACGGTGATGCTCTGGGATATCGCCAGCACAGTGCAGCCAAACGCCACCAGCATCCAGTCGCTGGCAACGCCGCTCAGAAGCTGGAAATTGAGCAGCAATATCCTGGCAAGCGGCCTCTGCTGGTCAGCCGATGGACACACCCTTGCCGTTGTCACGGGAGAGAACAAGATTTACCTCTACAACGCGCTCAGCAATGGCAGCGCACCAACCGTCTACGCGGGAACGGGTGCAAGCGGCTCTGGCACGCCCGCGTACACAGCTATCGCCTGGTCTCCGCAGTCAAACACCTTCGCGGTACCCAGCTACGCGCCGCAACAAACGCAGCAGATCGTGGCTCTCTGGCAGCTCAATCATCCCAGCAGCCCTGTGCGCACCTTGACCTCCAATGCCAGCGGCACTGCCCGTACATTCATCATCGATGTCATCCACGCCCCCAACTCACCTGCTACAGTCGATATGGTTGACTGGTCAAACGACGGCACGCTGCTGGCCGCTCACACCAACTTCGGCACGGTAACAATCTGGCAGGCTGCGACGGGGGCAATCAAGGAAGTGCTGAGCCTGCCGTCGCGTCCGATAAAACAGCCTCCACTCTACGTCTTCAACGAGTGCCTGGCATGGTCGCCCGTTGACGCCAATTTGCTGGCTGTCTCTGACATCGATCAGGCGCTGCTGTGGGATACCGGGCGCAACCAGCAGTTGCTGGCGTTGAAGAGCAGTGATCCCGTGCCAGCCCTGACGGGTCTCGCGTGGTCTCCCAACGGCAGCTACCTGGCTGGAACCTACGAGGAAAGCCCCAGGGTCTACGTCTGGGATGCCTCGCAGCGCGGCTCCAGCACCGCTCAATCAGCCAAACTGTTCTTCCCGCAGCCAGGGACGCACGTGCATCAAGCCACTGTCACCGACGTATCCTGGTCGCCCGATGGCCGCTACATCGCCACAGCCTCCGGCGACAACACGGCGGTTATCTGGAAGGTCGATGGCGGCTGATCCGCTTATCCCAACTGCTCCTTCAAAAACTGTACAGCCCTGGCCCAGCTTTCCCGGCTGGGCTGCGCGGCTGGCCCCTCTGAGGCGAAGGTCAGAAAGCCATGACCGACGCCGGGATAAATTGTGACATCGATAGCTTTCCCAGCCTGTTTCGCCGCCGCCTCGTATTTACGCACGTTATTGGGGCCGACGCCAGCATCCTCTTCGCCGAAGAAGCCGAGCACCGGCGCGTGTAGCTGCCCAACCTCCTCTATCGGGCTATATGGTCGATTGGCCGAAGGGCGGGTGTTGACCGGGAAGCCGTAATAAACCACGGCGGCTTTGAGCTGCGGAATGCGCGATGCGGCGAGCAGGGCCAGCGTCCCACCCATACAGAAGCCAATCACACCGACACTGCGCCCCTCGGTGGTCAGCGTATCGACGATGGCGCGTATATCCTCTATCGCCACCGGAAAGCTGTGCTTGCCCGAACGAGCGAAGGCCGCCTCCCGCGAATGGTTCGCCAGCGGTCCCTCGCGCACGAACAGATCAGGCAAAATCACGGCAAAACCGGCATCCGCCAGCCGCTTGCCCATATCGCGATAGAACGTACCCGCGCCGAAAACATCGTGCAAAATAATTACCGTCGGCTTCGGCCTCTCCGCTCGTGGGTCATAACCATACGTATACGCGGGGATCGCATGTCCGCTTCCCGCGAACTCAACCTGCCGCTCCTCCGGAACCCCATACCCGGCAACATCCTCGCTCTGATGACACATAAGCATCCCGCCTTTCTATTTATGGCTATAAGCAATTTCGCCATGACAAAATACCAGTTTTCATTGTAAACTACGGTGTATGGTAACGCAATTTTGAGCGGGGTGAAACCATTGCCGCTTTTCTGATTATCAACGAGAACAGGTGTGAGTAGGGAATGAACTTCTTTCAAGGCGCTTTTCTGGAAGATCCGCATAAGCTTTTCAATACTGGCCTTGATGCAAAAAAAACGCGAGCAATAGATTTCCGTGAGGGCGACGTAGTTGATGAGTCCGCATTGAAAGATCTCATTCGTGCCGCTGTAGCTTACAATGTTGGGGGAAAATAGTATGGCACAACAGGAAAGTGACCTCCCGACTGGGCTGTCTGCGCCTGCTCGACGAGCGCTCTTTGGCGCTGGCTATCAGCGACTCGAGCAGTTAACCACGATCAGCGAGGCCGAAATCAAGCGACTCCACGGCATCGGGCCAAACGCGATGAAGCAGCTCCGCAGCGCTCTAGCGGCTAAGGGGCTTTCTTTTGTCGAAAGGAAGAGCAAGCAATAATTGGTCAAATAGCACCATTGGACACCCGAACCATCCTCGTGTTTAAATGTAGGGAAACCAACAACTCTGCTATGAACCAGAACAGACAGGAGCCTTTCTATCTCGAAAGGGAAACAGTTATGCAGGCGACAACCCCCAATCGTATGTGTATCATTGGTGCCGGGTCATCGGGCATTGCTGCCTGTAAGGTGTTGAAGGAGCATGCCATCCCCTTTGATTGCTTCGAGGCCAGCGACCGTGTGGGCGGCAACTGGGCGTATGATAATCCAAATCGCATGTCGAGCGCGTATAAGTCACTGTTCATCAACACCTCGAAGCCGCGTATGCAGTATTCGGACTACCCGATGCCGGAAAGTTACCCGGTCTTCCCGC
>DASTKE010000680.1:0-5788 GCA_035716105.1 Ktedonobacteraceae bacterium
ATAAATCGGCGATGCGCTCGATAAATCGGCGCCTACTACTTCCCGTTTCCCCATGTTGTGTTTTCTTCCAAAGAACGTTATAGTATGTCCAAGCGTGCTGAACGTCAGCCTGATAGTGTTAAGGAGGCTCCTCGTGTTTCGTTGGGACATATTCTGGCAATTCTTATTTTCCGGCTTTTTCGTGCAGGCCGCGTGGACAACGCTCTGGATCTCCGTCGTTGCTCAAACAATGGGAGTCATTATTGGCCTGCTCCTGGCATTGATGCGTATGTCGAATCGTGGGTATCTAAACTGGCCCACCCGTGCTTATGTCTGGCTCTTTCGCGGCAGCCCGTTGCTCGTACAGATTCTCATCCTCTATGATGGACTGCCCCGACTCTTCCCCAATCTGGTGCTGAGTTCTATCCTCTGCGTGCTGATTGCCTTCTCGCTGAACGAAGGAGCCTACATGTCGGAGATTGTGCGGGCAGGCATCACCTCGGTCGATGTGGGCCAGATGGAGGCGGCGAAATCGCTTGGTATGCGCTACTCCCTCGCTATGCGCCGCATCGTCCTGCCGCAAGCGGCGCGGGTCATCATTCCGCCGCTGGGCAATGAGTTCAACAACATGCTGAAGACCACCTCGCTGGCCTCTGTTATCGGCGTCTACGACTTGACCGGCACCGCCGAAATTTTCGGCGCGCCCACCTTTACGATATTTGAACTGCTCCTCGTTGCCACGATCTACTATCTGATTCTGACCACGCTCTGGGGCTATGTCCAGGCATGGATTGAGAACCGCATCAATCCTAACCGGATAATAAAAGACGACCTGTCGGAGAAAAAAGGTTGGACTGAGCGTATGATCGGCTTTGGTGGCTCTCGCTCGAAAGGAGCCGGAACGCTGGTCAGCGGACGCTAGCCGCGTCTTCGTAGGGGTGATGCCTTGTGCTCGCCCGCCGCGTCTTCTTTAATTGGATAAAGCGGGCGAGCACAAGGCATCGCCCCTACGGGTACTCCCATACATAGGAGAAACTACTATGAGCATGCAACCGGTAAATGGAAATGGCAGCGATATGGTGCGCGCCGAACAGCTTGTGAAGCGTTTTGGCTCGCTGACGGTTTTGAATGGCGTCGATCTCTCGGTCAAGCGTGGGCAGGTGGTGGTGATTATCGGCCCCAGCGGCTCCGGCAAAACGACGATGCTGCGCTGCATCAACCACCTGGAAAAGATCGATAGCGGGCGCATCTACGTTGATGGACAACTGGTGGGGTATCGCGAGGCCAATGGGCGCATCGTCGAGGACAGCGAGGCCAATATCGCCCGGATGCGTTCGAAGGTTGGCTTCGTCTTCCAGCGGTTTAACCTTTTCCCGCACATGACGGCGCTCGAAAACGTCATCGAGGCTCCCATTCACGTCCTGGGACACTCAAAAAGCGAAGCGACCGATACAGCTACGATCCTGCTTTCGAAAGTAGGTCTGGCCGACAAGGCCAACGCCTATCCGCATAAGCTCTCTGGCGGACAGCAGCAGCGTGTCGCCATCGCCCGTGCGCTCGCCATGAACCCCAAACTCATGCTGTTCGACGAGGCAACCTCGGCGCTCGACCCAGAGCTGGTGGGTGAAGTGCTCAAGGTTATGCGCCAGCTTGCCGACGAGGGCATGACGATGGTGGTGGTCACACATGAGATGGGTTTCGCCCGTGAAGTTGCCGACCACGTCATCTTCATGGACAAGGCAGTAATTGTCGAGCAAGGCCATCCGGAGCAGATTTTCGACAATCCCGAAAACGAACGGACCCGCAACTTTTTGAGGATGATTCTGTAATTGCGCCTCATGAACGCGACCATCATCGCGAATACCGAAATTGGCCCGGGCGTGCATTTGATCGAGATGCACGCACCGCTGCTTGCCCAGGCGGCGCAGCCGGGTCAGTATTGCATGGTGCGCTGCTGCGATCCTCTGGCGACCGACCCACTGATCCGGCGTCCCTTCTTTGTCCAGAGTGTCCGCAGAGGACAGGCGGGACAGGCAGGACAGTGTTCGCTGCTGGTGCAGGTGCGAGGACGAGGAAGTTCCTGGCTGGCCGGGCAACTGCCGGGCGCGGTCGTAGATATCCTGGGGCCAATGGGACAGGGCTGGACTATTCGTCCCTCGTCGCTCAACCTTTTGCTTGTAAGTGAGGAGGGTCTGATCGACGGGCTGACCCTGCTGGCGCAGGTGGCGGTCGAGCAGGAACTGGCGGTGACGCTGATCGCGCAGAGCGACCACGCAGCTAGCGTCTACCCACCTGCGCTGCTTCCTCCCGAAGTGGAATATGTCATCGTGACCAGTGACGGCAGCACTGGCCAGCAAGGGAACGTGGTGGACGCGCCGGCCGACTATCTCAACTGGGCCGACGCCGTCTATTGCAATGTTTCACGTGAAACATCGCAGGCGCTCTACCGCCGCTATGAACGCTTGCGAACCCGCAACTTTGCGCAAGCCATGCTCCTGTACCCGCTCGTCTGTGGGAATGGCGTTTGCCAGACCTGCCCGGTAGAGACATTTTCCGGCCAGAAGCTGGTGTGCCGCGATGGCCCGGTCTTTGACTTACGAGAGATGGCCCGTTAAAGAGAGAGCAAACATGTGTTATCCCAAATGGCGGGTGGCCTGCCCGGGCTTGAGTTCACGCCTCTGGGACCACCCCTTGCGGGCGGTCCGGGATAACAATACTCTATCTAAATGTTTGCCAGGGAAGGCATTGGATGCTTTGGTTTGGGTCTATCTTGTGGCGACATAGGGCGTTGGGGCAGCGTAAAGTGCGGGTTGGAGTCGAGCAGGTGGACAAAGACGCGCACAATGGCTGGATCGAAGCTTGTCCCAGACCCCAACAGAATCCGCTCGCGGGCCGCTTCAAGTTTGAGCGGCACTTTATAGGGGCGCTGCGAGGTCAGCACATCGTAAACATCGGCAACGGCGAGGATGCGAGCGCTGAGTGGAATTTCATCTCCGTGCAGCCCAACAGGGTAGCCGTGTCCGTCCCATGCCTCGTGATGATAGAGCACCGTTTCCACATAGAACGGGTGAACGTCACACCCGATCAGGATGCGCGCCCCAATTGTTGGGTGACGCTCCATAGTGCGCCGTTCATCCTCAGAGAGGGCCGCGGATTTATTCAGGATATCATTGGTAATCCAGGTCTTACCGAGGTCATGCACCAGTGCCGCCAGCGCGAGATCGCGTGCATCTCTTCTGCTCCAGCCCAGGTAGCGAGCCAATCGCTGCACATACACTGCCACACGGCGCGAGTGCTCATATGTCACGATGTCGCGTTCCTGAATGCTTTTCGCGAACGAGAGCAGCACCTGCCGGTTTTCTCGCTCTTTCTCAAAATGGGCTGCCACCTCGCTCCTCCGCTCTCTTCTCTGCTCTCCGGAAAACGTCATTGTTCGCCGGTCTAGATGGATACTTGCTGTGTCGCCTCTGCTGAATACGTCTGGTATTACTATAGACGCTTGAAGCGCTTTATTATTCAATCTTTTACCAACATTCCCTATGCCACGAAGCCACAAGCACAGCAAAATGGGGTGCCAGAGGCTCAATGGCGTAACCTCCGTACCCCCGAAATAAGGTTAGCAGTACTATCTTAACCACTTATATCTGCTTTGTCTATATCTGGCATTCCATATAGGTACTTTTGTATTATTCGATCACTGTTCTCTCTCGTAAGTCATGAGCGCAGGTCATCAAAGAGGATGGTGTGGAGATAGCGCTCGGCGGCGCTGGGAAAGACGGTCACAATGACTTTGCCGCGATTCTCTTCCTTGCGCGCCTCTTGCAGCGCGGCCCAGGCCACGGCTCCGCTGCTGATGCCGACCGAAAGCCCTTCCTCGCGCATCAATTGGATGGCGGTCACTACAGCATCATGATCGGTAACGGGAACGACGGCATCTATCAGGTCAACTCTGAGCGTATCAGGCAGGAAACCAGGTCCCAGACCCTCGATATGGTGCGGACCCGGTCGACCGCCTGAGATCACAGCGCACGAGGCAGGCTCGACGGCGATGACTTTGAGCGAGGGTTTGTGGGCGCGCAAGCCTTCGGCTACGCCTGTCAGCGTGCCACCGGTGCCAACGCCAATCACCACGATGTCGACCGTTCCACCCGTCTCCTCCCAGATTTCCGCGGCGGTTCCCTCGCGATGAGCACGCGGGTTGGCCTGATTGTAGAATTGCTGGGGAAACCAGGCGTTGGGAAGCGTGGTGCGCAGTTCGACCACCTTGTTAATGGCTCCGCGCATTCCCTGTGAGCCGGAGGTGAGAATGATTTTCGCGCCGAAGCGCTGTAAGAGCAGGCGGCGTTCCTGGCTGATGGTATCGGGCATAGTGAGGATGCATTGATAGCCACGCGAGGCGGCAAGCCAAGCCAGCGAAATGCCCATATTGCCGCTGGTTGGCTCGGTGATGATACCGCCGGGACGTAAGAGACCTTGCGCCTCTGCCTCGCAGATCATCTCGAAGGCCACCCGATCTTTCAGGCTTCCCCCAGGGCTGAACATTTCCAGCTTGGCAAGCACAGTTGCTCCTGTGGCTGCACTACTCTCTGTTCCACTTCCTGTTATACGTTTCAGTTCTACGATGGGTGTGCGGCCAATCAGTTCGCTTGCATCTTTCGCCCAATGGGCCATACGCTATGTTTCCTGCCCCTCTTCCTCTGGTAGCAAGGCTTGAATCATGCAGAGCAGCTCGTCCATCTTAAATGGTTTGCGTAGGAGCAGCCCCGTTTGCAGCCCCATGCGGTGAAGTTCCCAGTCATGACTTCCGGTAATGACGATGATCGGCGTATTTCTTGTGTTACTATGCCCGCGTAGTATCTTATAGAGTGAAGCTCCATCCAGATTTGGAAGCCCCACATCGAGTAAAATCAAATGCGCGCCCAGTTCTGGAAGCTGGTCTTTTGCGTCCTGTCCATCGGAGAAAACGTGCAGGTGCCAGGAACCAGCTGCATCCAGCATATCATGGAACATACCAATGAGCCTGGGATCATCTTCTACAATGGCGATTAATTTATCGCGCTCAGGCACTGCTCGCGCTTTCACTGCCACATCTGCCTCCCTTCCGTTTACACGCTCCGCGTCTCACCCGCGACGTAACTCCGCCACGCCTTTCTCATCATGCTTGTCCATTAGGAACTAAATATAGTACATTGTTTCGGTGGTACCGATTTGGTGGCGGCTTGCCAGTTCCTCAATCGTGGTCGAGGTCAGAACCTGTTGGGTCATCTCGTCGATTTTTTGCCAGACATCTCGCAGCGCGCATCCTGGCGACAGCTTGCAAAAATCCGGATTGGGGAGACACTCCATTGGCGGAACATACCCTTCCAGCGCCTGCATCACTTCGGCCATGGTGATCTGCCCAGGCGGTTTCGCCAGCATATGGCCCCCTTTCGGGCCGCGTATGCTCTTCACCAGCCCCTCTTTGCGTAGAGCCATCAAAATCTGGTCAAGGTATTGTTCCGGGATGTACTGCCGGTTCGCAATATCTGCACTCTCAATCGGCCCCTGTCCATAGTACGCCGCCATATCCAGCATAGCACGCAGGCCATAATCGCCCTTCATTGTCAGCTTCATTGCCGGCACCTTTCCAGCGAGCACGTTGATCTATCCTACAGGTAGAAGCGAGACCACCATCCCTGGGCAGCACACATCTAGAGTTGCCCATACAAGCATATATCAGTCACTATCTACTGTCAATAGTGTTGTCGAAGACAGTTGTAGGGGCGATGCCTTGTGCTCGCCCGCCATGCCCCCTTCAAGGACGGCGGGC
>DASTKE010000681.1:0-3200 GCA_035716105.1 Ktedonobacteraceae bacterium
AACGCACGAAGAGGCCGGGAGAGCACCGGCAGCATTCAAAATGATTTACGGGTGGGTGGGTGTGATAGGCATGGTTGTGATGGTTGTGCTCGCGAGCGGTTCCGGTGATCTGTTTTTATTTTCTCCCGATATCGGGCTGCACGCGCCGCCTGATGTGTCTTCCGGGCAAGGTACCGGCGCTCATGGAACGATTCTCCAGGATAGCCTGGTGAGTCCCGCGCTCGGTGGCAGGCGGCAATCATTCCTGATCTACTTGCCGCCGTCATATAACACCCCACAGGGTGTGACAAAGAGATATCCCACGCTTTACCTGCTGCATGGCTCGCCGGGAAAAGAACTGGACTGGTTCAGGGCCGGAAAAGCGGGTCAATCAGCCGATACGCTGATCGCGCTGAAGCAGATTCCTGAACTGATCATCGTTTCCCCGGACGGCAACGGTTTTGAGCGAGGGACAAGCGAGTGGGGCAACAGCTTCGACGGGCGACAATTGATGGAAACGTTCGTCGCTCGTGACCTCGTTCAATATGTGGATGCGAAGTACCGCACCATCCCTGAAGCGGCGTATAGAGGCATCGGTGGCCTATCGATGGGAGGATTTGGAGCAGCCAATATCGGCGTCCATCATCCCGATGTCTTCGGTTTTGTGCTCTCTATGGGTGGCTATTATCGCGCCGATGGCATTATCTGGGGCAATAGCGCCAGCTATAAGCGCCAGAACAGCCCGATTGACGTGCTGCCGACCGATAAGCGGGCCTGGAAACTGCAATTCTACCTCGCCGATGGCCTACAGGATCAACCCTACTACACGGATACCATCCAGTTCGCCCAGGAACTGAGCAGGTTACATATCAGCTACCACCTCGATCAACAGAACGGCCATCACTCCTGGTCGCTGTGGCAGATATTCCTCTACAAGGCGCTGCTCTGGCTGCCCTGGGGAACATCGTAAGAGGATAGAGAGCTTCCTATCAAACACCGATTCCCCACAAAAAAGTGAAGAATTTCATAATCTCTAGAAATGAGCAATTCATGGCAACAATATGAGGGGCTATGGCGTCTATACATATGGAAAAAGTCAGATGTGTGCGGTAAAATATTAGGTAGAAATACCTATTTTATGATGGTTTGTGGACTCAAAATCGGGAATTATGGCAGGGGAACACTATTAAAATAGAAAGCTTTATATATCATGAAAGCGCTGCATATGTTCTCAGGGCCTCCTCAATTCCGCCGCCTGGTGCGATTGAGCATTGGACTATTGACCGGAGTGGTAGGGGTAGCGGACATGCTCTCAGCCGTAGTGCCACGGCTTGACTGGAATATCCTGCTTGGTACATGGCCGGTAGATATTCGTTTTGGTGTACACCAGCTAACAGTTGTCACCGGCTTTTTCCTGGTCATGCTCTCCTACGGCTTGATACGCGGGAAACGGCACGCCTGGTGTATCACCGTCGCGCTACTGCTGCTTTCGGCGCTGCTGCATATCCTGCGCGGTGGTTCGGTGCTGGCGACGCTGGTAGCAGTGCTACTGGTTGCTTTGCTGGTGGCGCTGCCAGGATCATTCCGGGCAAAAAGTGATCCTCCATCAGCTATACGTGGCTATACCACCCTCCTGCTTGGTCTGGGGATCGTCCTGTTTTACACCATTGGTGGTTTTTTCGCGCTGTACGGGCAATTTGAACCGCTGGTTGACCGCTTCGGTATCGAGCATGTCCTGCTGCGGTTGATTATCCATGCCCATCTGCATCTGCCGCCGGGGACGCAGGCGTTCTTTTTTGAACGGGCGTTGCCCGGTCTCTGCCTCAGCGCCATCCTCTATGGAACACTGTTAATCTTTCGCCCTGTCGCCGCCACTCTGTTGCCGGATGAGTTGGAGCGTTACCAGGTAACAGCGCTCACCCACATCTTTGGCACCAATTCCATCTCCTACTTTGCTTTGAGCGAGGAGAAGTCCTACTTCTTTTCGTCCACTGGCAAAGCATTTATCAGCTACGTGCTGGAAGGCACTATCGCTGTTGTCGCTGGTGATCCTATCGGGCCAGAGGAGGAGATGCTGCCAATCACTCAGCAATTTATGACGTTCTGTCATGAGCAGGACTGGACGATTGTGTTCTGGCAGGTGCGCGAAGTGTTGATCGAACGATACCGCTCGGTTGGGTTGCATCTCATGAAAATTGGAGAGGATGCCGTTGTCAACACGCACACTTTTACGCTTAAAGGTGGCGCGATGGCAAATGTGCGTACCAGCGCGAAGCGAGCGGAAAAAGATGGTGTTCAGGTTGTCTTCTATCGAGGACAGGTACCAGATGCGGAGCAGCTTGCCCAGTTGGAACAGATTTCACGCACCTGGCTGGCTCAGAAGGGCAGTTCGGAGATGGGTTTCAGCATGGGGCATTTCGACCCTCAAGGCGACTGCGAGCAGGTGTATGCGCTGGCCATGGATAGGGCTAACAGGGTTCATGCCTTCGTCACCTTCGTGCCAATCTACGGACGGCATGGCTGGGGACTTGATCTGATGCGTCGAGCGGAAACCTGTGCGCCTGGTACAATGGAACTGCTGCTTGCGCGCTCCATCGAATACCTGAAACGTGGGGGCGCCGATATGGTCAGTCTCGGCCTTGCTACATTGAGCAACACCAACCATAGCGAGGAAGGGTTCCTCGATAGCAGCATTGGCTTCCTGAACCATCATTTTGGCAATCCAGAGAAAAGCCTCTCGCTCTTCAACTTCAAAAAGAAATTTCAGCCGGCATGGGAGAGCCGCTACCTGGTCTATTCCAGCACGCTGAGGCTGCCACGCATTGGCTGGGCGCTCTATCATGCTCACCAGCGCGATGTTTCTCTCATAATGACACTGTCTCAAGGGCTGAAGCCGTGGCAAGGTCGGCTTCGAGCAGGGCAGAAACAACCCGCAACCACCACCGGCGCGCTGAAACTATAGTGAGGCATTTTGGAACATGCAAGCGACCGATAAGTACTAGCATGTCCGCTTTCTTTGACACTGCTTGAGCTTTCTTCTATACTGGAGGCGCAGACCAACCGGACTATAATAGCGCCGCGTGTCTGTGTATTTTTTTCATCCGGCGCGATACAGCGCCGGATTTCATAAAATTGGGGAAAGGGGCAGAGAGACAGGATGACTACGATGCCTGAGAGCGAAGCCAGGGTGGCACCTATGTCGACATCAGAAGCGGGCCGTA
>DASTKE010000682.1:0-7777 GCA_035716105.1 Ktedonobacteraceae bacterium
GGCGGCGGATCGGCTCGAACTGGCCCATACCCAGTACTACGGCTGGGCCTTGCGCAACCGATCCGCGTTGCTGCCCACCTGGGAGCAACTGCAGCGCGCCGAACCCATCGTGCGCGAGGCTCGCACCCGGCTCGCGGAACGGATGCAGATTATCTACGTCATTCCCGACTATTACAGCCAGTTTCCCAAGCCATGCATGGGCGGCTGGGGACACCAGCAACTGACCGTGACGCCCAATGGCCGCGTTTTGCCCTGCGTTGCCGCCGCCCAGATCGAGACACTGCCCACTGAGAACGTCCGACAACGTTCTCTGGCATGGATATGGAACGAGTCGCCGCTGTTCAACGCCTTTCGCGGCACCGATTGGATGCCCGAACCATGCCACAGTTGCCCGCGCCAGTCCATCGACTTCGGCGGCTGTCGCTGCCAGGCCTTCCAACTCACAGGCAACGCCGCCGCCACCGATCCCGTTTGCCAGTGGTCGCCCGATCATGCCCTCGTCATGGACGTTGTACGCGCCGCGAACCAGCGCGAAGAGACAACACAGGCATTTACCTACCGCACCATAAAGCCTCTACCCTGAACATGGAAAGTTATCACTTCCTGGATACCGGCGAGGGTACCAGCAGGCCAACCAGACCACCGGTACAGGTAGAGCCAATGGCAAGCAAACCTTGAGGCATGTCTTTGGTCGAAAACAAGGCCAGCAGTATTCCACCAATAATGACGACCAGTATCACCAATCCCAGTACGCCAACAACTATACGGTAGATCCAGGGATCCGTCGAGAACTGCGGTAGTGACTCCGCGCCCATTCCTGCACCTGCTGCAACGTTTGTACTCATACCTATCTCCTTCGTTCAAGCTTACTCGCATTGGAGAGCCTATTTTCACCGATCAATATATGTATCGACAGAATTTCGAAAAGAAATAGTCCTTTTTTCCATCATGCGCAAAAAGTGTACGCGAGAGGAGCAAGCGACCGGAAAAGCTCCGCAGGCCACCCGCAAGGGGCTGACACGGGGAGGTGTTTTGGAAACGTTGCTGGCAGGGTGTAGGGACAGGGGTGGATGGGAAGCGGGGAGAGGCCCCTTGCGGGTGGCCTTTCCCTCCTTGTTCTTCCTCTCCTTTACGGAGCAGGAGGGAACGTAAAGCCACCCGCAAGGGGCCACCCGTCCTCCCGCACCCCGCCCCTGGCTCTACCTGAACCCCATCGCGCTCCAAAAACCTCCCCGTGTCAGCCCGCCAGGGGTAGCCCTACTATACGCAGCCCGGCTCTGCGAACGCGCCCAGGGCAGGTATAGTAGGGCCACCCTTGCGGGTGGCCTGCCAGAATCTCCCATCCAGAAAGCTGCCATTCAGGATAACTTCTCTTTGCTCCTAAAACCACTAGCGACCGCTTTGAGGAGGCCATGCCTGCGGTTGGCCCTGTCCCCACTGTGGCTGCTGTTGAGGCGATTGGGGGTATTGCGGTTGTTGAGATGGCTGAGGTTGTTGTGGCTGTTCCCAGCCCTGCTGCGGCTGAACTGGCGGTTGGCCCTGTCCCCATTGTGGCTGCTGTTGAAACTGGCTCCACTGCGATGGCTGCTGTGGTGATTGCGGGGGCTGAGGAGACTGAGGAGATTGGGGTGGTTGTGGAAATGGGGACTGTCCCCAGCCCTGCTGTGTCTGCGGCTGTCCCCATGCCGCCTGCGATGGTTGTTGTTGTGGTTGGGGTTGTTGCGGCTGTCCCCAACCGTTCGATTGAGGCTGAGGCGATTGCGCTGACTGTCCCCAGCCCTGTTGTGAACCATTCCAGGCGACGGGATTTGCCTGCGAGGCAAATGCGCTTGCGGCATCCACGGCAGCGTGGGCAGCACGAGCTTTCCGGTCGTTGCGAATGTGCCGCCAGACGTAGAGCACTACCAGGACAACCGCCACAAAGAGGATCACCACATCCAGACCGTGGAAGATGGGAGCAAGCTCGCTGAGATGATTGCCCAGCAGGTATCCCACGTAGGACAGCAGCAGACACCAGGGCAGCGACCCCAGGAAGGTGTAGAGGCAGAATTTCGCAAACGGCATTTTGGAGATGCCAGCCGGAAGCGAGATGTAGGTGCGCACCACTGGTAGGAGCCGCGAGAAAAAGGCTGTTGCGCTGCCCCATTTCTGAAAGAAGTGATCGGCCCGGTCTGCATCATGCTGTGAAATGAGCAAATAGCGGCCATACTTCAGCATCAGTGGACGCCCACCGGAGGAGCCAATACTATAAGCCGCTATCGAACCAATCAAACAGCCTGTGGCACCGGCCAGCGCTACCAGGAATAAGCTCAATCCAACATTCATGCCCTGTAAAATCTTGCCGCTGGCCACCATGACGCCGGCTAGAGGCATCACGATCTCACTGGGGAGAGGAATACAGCAACTTTCTATCGCCATCGCCAGCAGAATGCCCGCCAGCGAAGTATGCACATAGAGACTGGTAATCAGTATTGTCAATGAATCGGTCAAATGCGTTAGCACATTACTACCCTCCTGCTTTCTTCGACACTGCGCACAATCCTAACACATTTTACAAGAAGAGGCTAGTAGGTAGTACAAAGAGAGAGGCAAATAGCAGAGGCAGGTGGAGCGCCATTGCCACACCTGCCTCTGCTGTCTGCCTCTCTCTGTTCCGGGAAAAAGCTAGTCTTGCTCCTCGTAGAAACGCTCCGCTTCGCGGCGGGAGGAACGCCTGACGGAAGGCGGGTCAATCATCCGGGCAAACTCATCGCGGAGCGCGTCATCCTCATACATGTAAGGAGCACGCCTGACCATGGGTATTCCCAGGTCGCCGGTGATGGTTTCGGGATTGCGTCGCTGCTCGTCGATGCGTGGATTGCGGACAATCTGCCCCGTCTGCTGGCGTAGTTGATCTGTCTGCTGCTTGCTCATCGAGCCTGTTTGCTGCCTGCGCAACTGGCCTGTCTGCTGGTAAGGTCGCAAATACTCGGTTTGTGGATCTGCATTACGGGGATTGTTGCGCCGCTGAGAGCGAGTGCCGGAGCTTTCGGCAGGGGTGGGCATAGACCGATGTTGAGCGGTGCCAGAGCCATAGTGGTTAGAAGTCCCATCATCTGCGCGACGAGGGCGGTTCTGGCCAGCGTTTGGCCGGGCGGCATTGCGTGTTGTGCGATATTCCGTGTAATCCGCCGACTCGATGGGAACAGTGGGACGGGCAACCTGAAACTTACGGGTGGGATTGCCAGATACTCTCCCTGGCCTGCCATTTTGCTGTGAAGCCTCGTCGATGGCGGCTCGCAAGGCTGCTGTCTGATGTTTACTGCGATATGACCGCTCCTGATAGCCCGGAAAACCTGGATAGTATTCTTGTTCGCTCTGTGGCTGGCGACGCACTGCTGGCGTTCTGCCAGTCGTCATTTGTCCGGTTGGTTGGCGGTGAGCAGCAGGTGGTCGCGCCGTTGATGCAGGCGAACGCTGTGGGGCAGGAGCAGGTAGACGACGCTCGACTGGCACCTGGTAGCCATAACGGCTTTCATCCTCGTACCACTGCTGCGCTTCTGGAAGCTGGTAGCCACTGGTTTCGTATGCATCAACGACCTGATCTTGATAGACTGGATATTCCTGGGCAAAAGATAACTCTTCCTGAGCACGAAGTTTTTCCTCGTGCCGTTGAGAAAGATGGAAGAATAAGGTCAAGGAGATCGGAATACTAATGAGCAAGGCTGCCAAACCGCCGATTAAACCACCAACAACCCAGGAATTTAACGTGTTACCAAACCAGAGGACCACCGCGGCCCCAACCACGAGCACCAGCGCCACAGGGGCAAATCTCATAGATCATGCATCCTTTCTGAGCGCCCATGAGAAGGCGTTGGATCATAAGAGGCTAGTATAATTTCTGTTCCTGGTACCAGTATAACAGGATTGAGGGCAAAGCACAAGAGGACGAAGCCTGAAAGTCAAAAATTCAGGCAATACAGGTAGCATGAGGAGAGAAGGCAGCAAGGAAAACAGGCATATTCCGTGTTCCTCAAGCAAGATGTTTCATTATCACTGTTCATGCGAAACATATGCGTGGTGATAGGAACATCATCTCCCTGCTGCCTTCGCAATTTTTCCGCCAGTCACGCTATTACAACAGGCACATTCCCTGGAAAAGGCTCTTTCGTCAAGCACAGAGCGGGTACTGGCAGGCTCAGCTAGGCGACGCGGCTCGCTGCGGGACCGCAATTGCGGAAAATGGCGACAACCTTGCCCTGGATTTCCCATTCGCGATCCCATTCGGTTTTAGGAATGTAGATGGGGTCGAGTTCGGAATTCGCGGGCTGCAAGCGGATGCGATTGTGCTCTTTTTCCTGGTAGAAACGCTTCAACGTAGCACTGCCGCTCTCCCCCTCTTGCAGGTGAACCGCCACGACAATATCGCCGCTTTCGCAACTGTTCTGGGGCTTAATCACGACGTAGTCGCCATCGCAGATATGATCCTCGATCATCGAACTTCCCTTGACGATCAGCGCGTAGTTATCATCCTGCTCCAGATTGCGCCCCATATCGACGCGAGCATCCGGCTCAGAAGAAATTTCGAGCGGCTGACCTGCGGCGATAGCTCCCATAACGGGTACGCCGTGAACCGGCCTGGTAAGCTTGATGCCGCGACTCTTCTTTTGCTGGCGAGAGATCAGACCCTTCTTTTCCAGCATAGTGAGATGATAGTCAACATGACCAGTACTGGCGATGTTCATCTCGTGGCCAATCTCTCGATTGGTGGGGGGCATACCCTCCGCCTTAATGTAACTGACAATGAACTCGTACATCTTACGTTGGATATCGCTTGCTTGTTCCGTTGCCATAGGGCTTTTTCCGCCTTTCCGCATATGCCTGTTTTGCGCGGTACAGTTTGACAACACCGCACGAAAATAGAACGGTTATTCAAAACTATCATACCACATCAGCATGGGTAATTCAAGCATTTTGTCGAACGTCTTTCCTAAAATATGTTTTTTTCAGTTTTCTAATTTCTTGATTTTCTTGCTAGAGGACTTGGAATAGTTGCTCCATTTTGTTATACTCCTGTTAGGGTTTTGGATAAGCTAATGCATAAGAGAAGCAAGCGACGAAACGATCAGACCAAATCAGGGGTTCTAGTGGGGGGAAGAGCAAACCGTACCAGGGATTTGCGCTTACCCCTCTAGAGGATGTACAATAGAGGCGTCAGGAACTCGACGGACCCCGATCAGAAAGAGGGAGCAAAGAATGGTTGAGATGACGGTTGAAAGCGTGCGAATTAACCTTGCCACGCAGCAGCGAGTAGTCATCTTAAAAGCGACGAAGCAGGAACGCTATCTCTTCATATGGATAGCGCACGCCGAGGCATACGCCATTGCCGTCGAACTTCAGGGAACGACCTCACCTCGACCTCTCACACATGACCTCCTCAAGAATGTCATTAACGACCTGGGCGCGAAGATCGTGAGTGTGGTGATCTCAGACCTGATTGAGGACATCTTCTACGCCCGTATCGTACTGGATGTTGCAGGTCGGCACGTCGAAGTAGATTCTCGTCCCAGCGATGCGATTGCCCTGGCAGTGCGTGCCAAGACACCGATTTACGTGGACGAGAGTGTGCTGGAGCGAGCCGGGGTCGCCCTGGAAACAAACGATGAGCAAGTTGTGCCGAAAGCTGAGCCGAAAAGAGATATAGAGCAGGATAACCTGGACGCATACCGAGACTTTATCAATAGCCTGGATGTGCTGGACGAGTTTGGCAAAGACTAAACAATAGGGAAACAGGAATAGCGCAAGAGACAGAAAATCTCCGTCTCTTGCGCTATTCCTGTTGTGTTTCCGTCCTTGTAAGAGGAAACGTAGGGGCGATGCCTTGTGCTCGCCCGTGAGGCCATTCCATATCCCGAAGGCGGGCGAGCACAAAGCATCGCCCCTACGTTTCCCTATTGCTCAGGATAGCGGGCAAGCAGGTCCGCGTAGGTCTCCCTCCGTTCCATCACCTGCACTCGTTGTTCGTCCAACAGCAGGACAGCGGGACGCGGCACCAGATTATAGTTGCTCGCCATTGGCAGGCAATACGCTCCTGCTGTCGGCAAGACCAGCAGTTCACCCTCCTGCATTCGCGGCAGCAGAGCATGTTCAATTAGCAAATCACCCGACTCACAGTAGCGCCCGGAGACGCATACCTCTTCCTCCACAGGAGCAGTCACGCGCCCGGCAGCGAGAGCGGTATAAACAGCCCCGTAGAGGGCAGGACGAATATTATCCGCCATGCCACCATCGACAAAGACATAGGTTACGCCGCCCGGCGTCGGCTTGCGCGCCCCCACCCGGTACACTGCCACTCCTGCACGGGCGATAATCGAGCGGCCCGGCTCAATAATCAGCACCGGGGCGGGCAATGAAGCATCAATAGCTGCTACTCCTCGCTCCATCGTCTGTTGAATCGCCCGTGCCAGTAGCGCGATATCGGGCGTTGAGGGAGCATCCGGCGTGGCAATCGCCCAACCACCGCCTGGGCTGATCTCCTCCGGCCACCAGCCCGTCTCGCTATGCACTTCGCCAGCAAGCACCAGCAGGCGCTCCAACGCCTCCTGATACGGTCGCGTCTCCCGCAGCATGGTTCCCGTGTGCGCGTGTAAGCCGAGTAAACGCAATTGTCCCTCCGCCAGCACGCGCAACACAGCAGCTTTCGCCTCCCCATCAATCAATGGAAAGCCAAATTTCGACGCGGCATGGCCTGTTTGCAGGTAACGATGCGTATCCGTGTCCACGTCGGGAGCCACGCGCAGCAATATGCCGGGCTGCTGTCCCATCTCCTGAGTGATGCGCGTCAGGCGTTCTAGTTCGCTCCAATTATCCAGCACGACGCGGCCAACCCCCAGTCGCAGCGCCAGCCGCAATTCGTCCTCTGATTTGTTGTTGCCATGAAACGAGATTCGTTCCATCGGGAAGTTCGCACACCGCGCCACCATCAACTCGCCGCCCGAAACAACGTCCAACCCCAACCCCTGCTCCGCGACGATCCGCGCCACCAGCGGCGAAAGATACGCCTTCGCGGCATACAGTATCTCTACCCCAGAGGCAAAATACTCTTCTCGAAACGCCCGCACATAGCGCTGACAGGCATTTACAATGGTTGCGCGGTCAAACAGATACAACGGCGTGCCATACTCCCGCGCCAGTTCGGGGACAGAGTGATTGGCTATATGAAGCACACCATGAGATGAGACGGTCGCGGTATTGGGTAAAAGTTGTGAGAGAGATGATGGGAGTGGAGAGTGTTGTTGCATATGATACGTTCCTTCTTTCTTATCCTATGGCTAACAGTATCATATGCAACAGTAGGCTTCAAGAGGAAAAAAGCGTCGTCAACATATGGCGAAACGCCTTTACTTGCTGCAAGGTTTCATCGCGTTGGGCTGATGGCGAGATAAGTTTACGAGTAAGCCGCGCAAAGCTATCCATCGCCTCTTCAAGCGTATGAAATTCTTGCACAGTGAGCAAGATGGGCATCTCCCCTTGTTCCTGAGATACAGCAACCAGCGCCGCGAAACGCTGCCGCAGGGTAAGTGCGACCCGGATTCGGGTATCGCGCTCTGGTGAGGATGCTACTCCTTTTCGCAAATACGCAAGATAGGCCATCAACATGGAATCGATCACATACAGATCATTCAGACCGATAGTAAGCTGGGGCATATGCTTATAGCTGGCTTTCGACGTTTTCAAGCTGCTCGCCTCCCTCCTGCTGCACTTCTTCCGCCTCTGCATACCATGCATCACTGTTCAT
>DASTKE010000683.1:0-7094 GCA_035716105.1 Ktedonobacteraceae bacterium
TGTAAGGAGATAATTTATGCGTATCGAAGCGAAATTAGCGGAGATGGGGTTGGTGCTGCCGGAGGTGTTGCAGGCACCGGGGATGCGGCTGCCGTTTGCGCAGGTGCGGATACGGGGCAACCGGGCGTATATTTCGGGACATGGGCCGCAGAATCCCGACGGGTCTCTGGCGGAGCCGCTGGGTAAGGTGGGCGCGGAGGTCTCGGTGGAGGAGGGCTACCAGGCGGCACGGCTGACCGCGCTGAGCATCCTCGCCGATTTGAAACGCGCCCTCGGTGATCTGGATCGTGTAACGGCGTGGTTGCGCGTATTTGGCATGGTTAATTGCGAGCCCGGCTTCAGCCAGCAGCCAGCCGTCATCAATGGCTGCTCCGACCTGATTCTAGAACTGTACGGCCCGGAAGCCGGCCAGCATGCTCGCTCCGCCGTCGGCATGGCCGGCTTGCCCGTCAACATGCCCGTCGAGATCGAGGCCGAAGTAGAGATTAGTGAGAGTGAGTAAGCTATGAAAAAGCGCCTGTGCCGGAGCACAGGCGCTTTTTCATAGCTTACTCACTCTCACTGAGGCGCTTTTGCCCGTCCTCTATCAGATTGACGAGGTACTGGAGTTTTTTGATGGTGTGCTCGACGTTGCGTTTGTTGCGCTCGTAACCCTCCGGTGCTAGTTGCTTGAACCAGGTGGCGATATCTTCTTCGCTGGTATCGTACCATTTGGCGTCGGCTTGCAGGCGCAGGTAGACCTTCATCTGTGGGTCGTGCTGCTTGCGCCGGGGCGTCAACTGGATGGTCTGGCCCGACGCACCCGCGCCCGCGCTCTCACGCTCGTCTTCGGCGACGGCGGCGGCGAGTTCGGCGGCGGGATGCAGCTCTTTGTAGAGCGCGTCAATCTCCGCAGTCTTGAAGAACGAGTCGCGCCCAACGCCCTTGTAGGCCCGGATGCGGCCATCGCGTATCCACTGGTCGAGCGTCACGCGGTCGATGCCCAGGCGACGGGCTGTCTCACCGGCATCTAGAAAGGCGAAGCGCGAGCCTCCTGCTCTACTCATCATCATCTATCGCTCCTCTGACTGTGATTGTGATCGCGCTTCTGTAACTTTATCGACATTTTCGGATTGCTCCCTTTTTACTTCATAAAACATCAGCAGCGTACTGCCGTAGCGCCGTTCGTCGTCCAGTTCCAGGCGTGTGAGTGGCACGGCGGCAACGCCTGATCGCTCTTTGGGGTGTATCTGTACAATGACCAGCCCACCTTTAGCCACGAGTGGCGACGTGTCGAGCAGGGCGAGGGCGCGAGCGGCCATCTCCTGGTACTGCGGCGGCGCTACATAAATGATATCATACGGGAGTACTGGACTGCTTGCTCCCGGTATTTCTGGTACCCGCAACGCAGCCTGATTGTGCAGGAATTTGAAAGCGTCGGCGTGCAGCGTCTCGGCGCGGTTCGCCAGACCGGTAATTTGCAAGTTTTCGCGCAGGATTTTCAGCACTTTGCCGTTCATCTCGATAAAGGTGGCGTGCGATGCGCCCCGGCTCAGCGCCTCAATGCCGACACCACCCACGCCACCGAAGAGGTCGAGAAAACGTGCATCCTCGACTCGCGTGGAGAGAATATCGAACAGGGCCGTCTTCACGCGGTCGATGATCGGGCGCGTCCCCATCGTCTTCGGCGATTTGAGCTTCCGTCCTTTGGCCTCACCTGTCACTACGCGCATCGCCATCCTCCTCAAAAAGCGCGAGCACCATCTCCGCTTCCGTTACAAACTCGTCCTGCTTGCCCCACGAAATCAGCGCCTCGGCCTGTTCGCTCTTCAGTTTCTTGTCCGAAGCCACACCCCATACGCCGCGAATCAGCGCCTGCAACTGCTCCGGTGTTACCTGACCATCAATGACATTGTGTAACGCTTTCAAACGCAGCGTGCTGACAACGCTGGAGCCGGCGACCTCGCGCAGCCCGCTCACGATATCCTCCGCGGAGCCACGATTGGCGGCTGACAGACCGATACCGGCTCCCATGCCAGCGTCCTCATCTTCGTCCTCTTCCTCAAAGTCGAAGTCTTCAAGCTCCTCGTCCTCCTCGTCAAAGACGGGATAGGGAGGGCGTTCCTCGCGGACAGTTGGCGGCTTCGACTGGCTCGCGGCGCTACTCTTCGTGCCTGCCGCCTGTGAAGGCGGAGAGACAGGCTGTGGAGCAGGCGCGGGAGGAACGGGACGAAGGTAAGGGGCGGCTTGCTTCCCCGCCGAGGCCGCGTTAGAAGCAGCGCCGCCTCGAGATTGGGAAGCCGAGGGTGTTGAGGAGGCCGTTGGAGTGGGCCTTGCTGGCTGATGCGAAGAGGCAGCACCGGGTACAGAGGAACCCGTACTGGTGGGTGGATTGCTTTCAACCGGTTTCGGCCCGGTTGTCCGTGTCTGACCCTGGGGCTGACTCTGAGTCTGCGTTTGAGATGGGGCGGGACGCGATGCCGACGTAGAGGCGGTTGACCCTGTTGACCCCGTCGCACCTTCGTTCATAACCATGTCCTGTAATCGTTCCAGGGCATCGCGCAGGTTGAGGCCGGAGAGCGATTTCACCTTCAGCATATCCATTGCCTGTCGGGCGTTCAATCCCATCTCCTGAATATATTGCAGGAATTGCGGCAGTTGCAAAGTGCCTGAGGGCAGGCCAGGAGTGGGAGGCATACTCGCCCCTATATTCTGGCGTGTTGGCGGTACCGCAACCGGTTTTTTCTGGGTAGATGATGCAGACCCGGTGGAAACGGCTGGCTCTGGTTTTGTTGGCTGCGTCGGTGGCCTGCTCTGCGCGGCCTGAGAAGAGGTCGAAAGGCGCGACGATTCGCGGGTAGGCGCGGCTGGAACCGGAACGTTCTGGGCAGGTGATGGTGTAGATGACGCGGATGGAACGGGTGAGGCAGGTGGAACAGAGGCAGTTCCTTGCGCAGGCGCTTTACCTGGTGATAGTGATGGCGTTGGGGTAGCACTGGCCGCTGTGAATTTCGGCGTCGAGGCAGCAGGCGCGGATTTTTGGGCTGGAAGCGCACTTTTACCGGCACCGGAAGCCGCCTGCACCTGCGCAGCACGCTGCTCGACGTGTTGTGCCAGTTGATCCATGCCTTCGTCGGCCTCGCGCAGCAGCCGCTCGCGTGTCTCCTCGTCCGCGCCCACCGGCACAGGAATGCCCATATCAATCGTATACGTGCGCTCACCCACCGAGAATTGTGTGGCGTAGCGCAGCCAGATATGCCCCGCTCCCCGCTCTTCACCCATATCATCAGGCATTCCTATGGTACTATTCCCGTTCATTATTTACTCACCTACCTTCTGGTCGTGTACATTGTGCCTACGTTATAATTATGTCATGTACAATTGTTCTCACTGTATCATGTTGCGAGCATGCTGGCAAGTACTTGTGAGAAGAAACAGGGAACCAGATTCGGCACCTACAAAGTCATCCAATAGGGCATGTGAAACGTTTTAAGGAGCAGCGCGTAATATTTTACAAGAATTTTAAATTTGTCCCTTGTCAAAACCGCTGTGGTAGTGTATGGTAGCATAGAGCATTATAGAATATCGACGATGATACGGGTGCTTATGGGAGAGGGTTCTAGCCCTTTGTAAAGATGTGCTTTATCATTGAAAATGTGGCACCGGCTTTCTACATAAGCTGGTCGCACACCTGAGACTTGAGAAAGTTGAGATGCGAGACCCATGCTGAGTCCTACACCTACTCAACAGAAGCCAGAGCCGCAAGAGCCAGAGAAAAAGGTCGTCAGATCGACGCCGAGCAGGAGAAGGGCCGGACAAACGCCCCTTGCGCGCTTTGTCAAAGCGATTTTCCGCCCCATCTTTAAGGGCTTCTATTATATTTTGACCGGCATCAGAGGTCATTTCCTGCTGACGCTGGGCATCGTGCTTTTCTTAATAGCCAGCGTCTCTGTGACAAGCTACGCGGTGACGGGTACCTTTCCTCTTGGCATCGGCAATGACCCGTTTAACTTTCATGTGCATGGCTCCAATGGAGGCGGAGATCAGGTAAAAAACTGGCTCTATGCCGTGCGCGATGGGAATACTACGACCATTTCTCTGCTTGACAGGTATATATCCCAGCCACCCGATCCCAATCAATTGGTGAGCAACTATAGCCAGAGCAAGGCCCATCTTACCTGGAAATCCATCAACGTCATTGGAGTGTACAGCGAGGGTGACACCACCGTAGACAGCTTTGTCGAGGTGGACCTCTCGGCCACCGGGCCGGGTGGTCCTGTCAGCGGCATGATGCTCTGGCACTTCACAACCGCCAACCTGAGCGCCGGGCCTGGCATTATTAACGTCAACCTTGTAGATTTCCGTGCGCCTCTCACGTAGCGCGAGTACCATAGCGATGCTTGTCCCAAAAGCAGAAGGGATAGACCACCGTGTCTGATACCGATCAAAAGAGAAAACAGAGCAGCCTGGACAGATCAATCGATCTGGGCATGGACCAGTTTGGACGTTTTGTGAAGCTCCGCTGGCTATGGATTGTGCTACTGGCCATAGTCATGTGGTACTTCATTGCGTATATCGTCCCGCAGCTTACGCCGCCCTCGCCAGGCTCTATCCTGCTCTACGCCTTCCAGATTGTGTTCGCCGTTCTGTTTGGTATCATGCAGTTCGTTGCCATTTTCTGGTTCCTGGGTCGTCCGCGTTTGTACTGGGTCATGCCGGGCGAAACGGGCGTGACTTTTGATGACTATAAAGGCAATCCAGAGGTGCTCGAAGCCGCACGCCGCATTGTGCGCTTGCTGCAAGGCGTCAAGGAGTTCCAGGATATGGGCGGCACGCCTGTACGCGGACTGCTGCTTTCGGGTCCTCCGGGAACCGGTAAGAGCTACCTGGCGCAGTGCATGAGTACAGAGGCTGGCGTCCCCTTCGCATATGCCAGCGCCGCCAGCTTCCGCGCCATGTTTATCGGCATGGACATCCTCATGATTCGCAGGCTCTACACAAAGGCACGCCGCTTAGCACGTGAATATGGCGGCTGCGTGGTCTTCATGGATGAAATTGACGCCATTGGTGCTTCGCGTCAATCGCGTGGCGGTGGAACAATGGGACTGGGCGGAGGCATCTTCGGCGGCATGATGGGAACCGGTGGCCTGAACCAGTTGCTGATGGAAATGGACCCGCCCAATATCGAGACTGGCTGGTTCAAGAAAATCTTGCGCACGCTTGGCCTGTCTCATAGCCGTGTGCAGAATGAGCCGGTGCTGACCGTGGGCGCAACCAACGTCCCCGAATCCCTCGATCAGGCGCTGCTGCGTCCTGGCCGCTTCGACCGCAAGGTCAATGTTGCGCCGCCAACCGATAAGTATCGCCCCGAAGTGATTGAATACTACCTCAATAAGATCAAACATGATCCCAAAATCTCTATCGAGGCGCTGTCACAGCGTTTCGTCGAATACACTCCGGTAGCGATCAAGCACGTCATCAACGAAGCGGTGATTATCGCCCACTTCGATGGCCGCGATATAGTGATCTATAAAGATCTGTCAGAGGCCCAGGATGTCCATGAATACGGCATGCGCCAGATAAGCGAACTGACACAGATAGAGCGCCGACGCCTGGCCTACCACGAGGCGGGCCATGCAGTCGCGTGTTACTACCTGCTGGAGCGTGAATTTCCAGCCTATGTGACACTACACCGGCGCGGCGATCTGGAAGGCGCGGAAGCCTTCGCGGCATGGCGTCCGAAAGAAACCATCAAGACACGCAGCAAGGAAGAGATTCTTGCACGCATCAAGATCGCGCTCGCTTCTCGCGTCTCCGAAGAACTCTTCCTGGATGTGAACTTGAACGGCGTCGCCGGGGACTTTGCCAGCGCGACACAGCTTGCCGCTTCCTATGTCGGTGTGTACGGCATGGACGGAACGCTGACATCCTACCTGGCCTTCGGCAACAGCCTTGCTGGTGCCAGCGTATCGAGCATTCCACATGGAGCCGAGCGCGTTGAAAACCTGCTGCAAAAGCAGTTCAAAGAGACCAAAAAACTCTTTGAGGAGCACAGCGAGGCCGTGATTGCCGTTGCCGAGGCGCTGATCGAACGCGACGAACTGGTAGCCGAAGAGATCAAGCAACTGGTCGATGAGGCCGACGCGGGGCGCGTGGCCCGCACCATCCTCAACGAGTTCGAGCCAATTATGGGCAATGGTCATCGCAACGGGAACGGCAACGGCCATAGCAACGGCAATGGCAAGAACGGGCGCACGCTGATCGGCACTGGTAGTAATGGTCACAGCAACGGTACGACTGATCCTACGCCTGCTTCTGCTCCCGGTGCAGGAACAAGCATTGACGGCATCACCCCTTCATCCCCGGCGTTCTCCGCTTCCGCTGAGATCGAGATGGAAGGGGAGCACCCGTACCTGCCCTCCATGAATACAGATGGAGGCACAACGCCTTCCCTGGGTGAGTAGAACGACGAAATGTATGCCCGTGGAGACATGAGTCATCCCGGATTGCTGAACGGGAAAAGTCGGGCAGGCCACCCGCAAGGGGTGGCCCTACTATACACTCCAGCTCCGCGGCTTGCAGAGCTACACCGAGTATAGTAGGGCCACCCCTTGCGGGTGGCCCGCCCGAATCCACCTTTCGGGGTGGCCCGCCCGAATCCACCTTTCGGGATGGCCCATGCCTCATTGGCAATTATCATGATGAGATATTTGTATGGCAACAACTGTTACGAACAAGACCATACCGCGGCAGCGAACGGAGAGACGCACACCGGTATGGCAAACACTTATTTTCTGGATAGTGGTGCTGGCGCTGGTACTGCTCGCCTTCAACCTGCGTCTCTACAACCTCGGCCTTCCCTTTGATCGCGACGGCTACGACGAGGGAGTTTACTGGCAAACCCTGCGGGCGATGAGCACGGGACATCCCCTCTATTATCAAACCTTCTACTCACAGCCGCCCTTTTTTATGCTCTCCGTCTACCCCATCTTCGCGCTTTTCGGCAGCACCCTGTGGTCGGCGCGCTTCGGCATCGTGCTGGTCTCGTTGCTGGCCCTGCCCGGCGCGTTCCTGCTGGGCAAAGCGCTCAACGGGCGCATCGCGGCCATCGCAGC
>DASTKE010000684.1:0-3061 GCA_035716105.1 Ktedonobacteraceae bacterium
GAGTACATCAATATCGAAGAGGATCCCAGGGCCGCAGAGTACGTTATGAAGGTGAACGGCGGGATGCGCAGCGTTCCCACCATCGTCTTCCCCGACGGCTCCGTCCTTGTCGAGCCAGGCCCACGCGAGCTTGCCGCCAAATTTGCAAAATAATATTATCCATGCCATAATAATGATGCCCCCACACCATTGTGGGGGCATCAGTTTGTTTAGACGGGGTTCTCATTATGGAAGAACGCGCACAACTTGATCCTGCACAGCAGCCAACGGCGACGGGAGATATGAACCCGGAAGATTTTCGCCGCTATGGACACGAGGTGGTGGATTGGATCGCCAATTATTTAGCCGACGTGGGCGACTATCCCGTTCTGGCACAGACTGCCCCCGGTGACATCCGCCGCGAGCTACCCGCTCAAGCGCCTGAGCGGCCCGAAGCGATGGAGGCCATTCTCGCCGATGTGGATCGCGTGCTCATGCCGGGCATCACGCACTGGAATTCGCCCGGCTTCATGGCCTATTTTGGCATTACCGGCTCCGGTCCCGGCATTCTCGGTGAGATGCTTTCCGGTGCGCTGAACGTCAACGCGATGCTCTGGCGCACCTCTCCGGCGGCGACGGAACTGGAACAGGTAACGCTTGACTGGCTGCGCCATCTCCTCGGTTTGCCTCGCTCGCTCTTTGGCGTCATCAACGATACGGCCTCTTCCGGCGTTCTCTATGCTCTTGCGGCGGCACGCGAGGCTATCCCCGATTTGCAGATTCGCCAGCAAGGCATGGCCGGGCGACCTGAATTGCCGCGCCTGCGTTACTATGCCTCACAGGAAGCGCACTCATCTATCGAGAAGGCGGGTATTGTGCTGGGCATCGGGCAGGCGGGTCTGCGCAAGATCGGTGTAGATAGCGAGTTCCGCATGGATGTCGCGCAGCTTGAGCGAGCGATTCAAGAGGATATCGCCGCTGGCTGGCGACCATTTGCCGTTGTCGCCACCGTTGGCACAACCTCCACCACCAGCGTTGATCCCGTGCCGCAGATTGCCGACGTGTGCGAGCGCTATGGCCTCTGGCTGCATGTCGATGGAGCGTATGGCGGTTCTGCCGCCGTTGATCCCGAAATGCGCTGGGTGCTGGCTGGCTGCGAACGTGCCGATACGCTGATCGTCAACCCGCACAAATGGCTTTTCACTCCCATCGATTGCAGCGTCTTTTACACGCGCAAGCCCGATGTGGTGAAAGCCGCCTTCAGCCTGATACCCGAATACCTGCGCAACGCCGAGAGCATGGGCGACGAGGTTCCCAACCTGATGGATTACGGCACCTCTCTGGGGCGTCGTTTTCGTGCGCTCAAGCTGTGGATGGTTCTGCGCTACTTTGGGCAGGAGGGATTGGCCGCTCGTATTCATGAGCATATTCGCCTGGGTCAGCTTGTTGCGCAGTGGGTCGACGAAACTGCTGATTTTGAGCGCCTGGCCCCCACGCCGTTCGGCACGGTCTGCTTCCGCGCCCATCCGCGTGACATGGATGACGAGGCACAGTTGGAGAGCCTGAACGAGCGCATCATGAATCACATCAATGTGGTGGGCCACTTTTTCCTTTCGCATACCAAACTGTATGGCAAATACACCATTCGTATCGCCATTGGAAACCTGCGCACGACGGAGCAAGATGTGCGCAACCTCTGGGACGAGTTGCAGGCAGCACTTGCCGCTGAACTTGCTCGCTGATCGTTTTACGCTATGAAGGAGCGTCCTATGAGACCAAAGCCGGAATATCTGGGGCCTGAACATGCCGCTCGCTTCCAGGAAGAGGAGGTTGCCAGCGTCTACCACCTCCGGCCCTCGTATCCAGCCGAGACCTTTACTTTCCTTGTTGGCCTGATTACCAGCCAGCCACGCACACTGCTGGATGTTGGCGCGGGAACGGGCGCTATCGCTCGCCCGATGGCTCCTCTGGTAGAACGCGTCGACGCAGTAGATTTCTCTCAGGCCATGATCGAAAGGGGCAAGCAGTTGCCGGGCGGCGACCATCCCCATCTCCATTGGATCTATGGGCGCATCGAGGATGTTGCGCTCGCGCCGCCGTATGCCCTGGTGACAGCCGGGCAAAGCCTGCACTGGATGGATTGGGATGTGGTGTTGCCGCGTTTTCGCGCGGTACTTGATCCGGCGGGTTTTCTTGCTATTGTGCATGTCGAGACACTGGCGACGCCCTGGAATAGCGAACTGATCAAGATTATTCGCCACTATACCACCAATCCCCACTACAAGCCGGTCAATATCATTACGGAGTTGGAGCAGCGCGGTCTTTTTCAGCGAGCAGGGGAGAAAAAGACGGCTCCCGTGCCATTTACGCAGCCGCTCTCAGATTACATTGAGTCGTTTCATGCGCGCAGCAGCCTTTCGCGTGCGGGACTGGGTCGGGAAAATGCCGCCGCCTTCAGGCGAGCAGTGCGAGTGCTGGTAGCGCCCTTTACCGAAAATGGACAGGTGGAATTGCAGATTGTCGGCGATGTTGTGTGGGGAATGCCGTTATAGTGGAAGAGAGCGAAGCGAATACACACGTGAAAGGATGAGCGATGACAAAGCATCCTGGGCTTGAGAATGGCCCAATTTACCTGGATTATAACGCGACAACTCCGGTTGATCCGGCGGTGGTTGAGGCTATGCTGCCGTATCTCTCGCGGCATTTTGGCAACCCCTCAAGCACGCACGCTTATGGGCAGATGGCTCATCATGCAGTCGATGCGGTGCGGCGGCAGGTGGCTTCGTTGCTGGGTTGCCGGGCGCAAGAGATCACCTTTACGGGCGGCGGTTCGGAAAGCGACAACCTGGCGCTGCGGGGTGTAGCGCTTGCCCGGCAGATGCGGGGATTGGGCAACCATATCATTACGCAGGTGACGGAACACCCGGCGGTCATCAACGCCTGCCGCGCCCTGGAACGTCTGCACGGCTTTCGCGTGACCTACCTGCCTGTCGACGGGTATGGGCGCGTCGACCCTGGCGACGTGGAGGCAGCCATTGACGCGCAAACGGTGCTGGTATCGATCATGCACGCCAACAACGAG
>DASTKE010000685.1:0-7660 GCA_035716105.1 Ktedonobacteraceae bacterium
GTGCTCGCCCGTGATGGAGCCATCAAGGACGCGGGCGAGCACAAGGCATCGCCCCTACGACTTCTAAGGCAAGGAGGGGTAGAGCAGGCATGATAGAGCACAGTCCTTTTGAGATGATGCTGGACGCACGCATTCCCAGCGGGTTGGGTGGACGCATGTACGGCGTCTACCCGGCGCTGGTAAGCGACATCAAAGACCCGGATGGACAGGGGCGGGTCAAGGTGACGCTGCCCTGGTCGCCTGATACGGGCAGCGAGCGCTACGAGGTATGGGCGCGGCTCGCCACGCTGATGGGCGGCAACAATTGCGGTAGCTGGTTCGTCCCCGATGTCAACGTGGAGGTGCTCGTCGTCTTCGAGGGCGGAGACCCGCGCCGTCCCTACGTCATCGGCAGCCTCTGGAACGGCAAGGACGCGCCGCCGCAGTCGATGGATGGGGCGGGCAATAACTATCAAAAGGTCATTCGCTCGCGCAACGGCGTCAAGATCACGCTGGACGATACCGATGGGAGGGAGAGCCTGACCATCGAGACGCCGCAGGGGCAGCAAGTGGTGCTCAGCGACGGACCAGGCTCGGTAACGGTGAGTGACAGCAATGGCAACTCGCTCAAGATGGAGGCCAGCGGCATCACCGTCACCAGCAGCGCGAAAGTGACTATCAACGCGAGTATGGCGGAGATCTCGGCCAGTATGCTGACGGTGAACGCGGGCATGTCGAAGTTCAGCGGCGTCGTACAGGCTGATACGGTGATTACGAACAGTGTGGTAAGTACGTCATATACACCTGGAGCAGGAAATATCTGGTGATGAACATGGTAGTAACAGCGCCAACGAGAACAACAACAGCCGGTGCCCTTACAGAGCACGTGCGCTGGATGACAGCTTCACCGCTCTGGAATCCGATTGTGCAAAACCGGCAGGGAGGACAGGGGTCATTGTCTGATCTCAACCAGCCCACGCTCTTGCGCTTCACCACCGATACCTTCATGGAGGATTTGATCCAGTTGTTGCAGTCGAATCCAGAGGCGTTGCAGCAGCAGCAGGCTGTGAAGGAGAGCTTCCGCGCCCGTCCAGTCGGCGCGCCTGTTGATTGGCAGCCGCCAGCGCCAGAGCAACTCAAGCTCTACCAGCCCATTCACGGCTACTTCTACCTGGCAGCCGCCAGCCTGGTGTGTCACCAGCCCGGTCTGCCCGACCGCGTTGTCAACACGGCCAGCAGCGAAAAAGTCAGCCTTGTCCTGCGCCGCCTCAGCGCTGATGGCATAGAGATGGCATGGGTGAGCAACGCTGATGGCAGTGGGGGCAAGTCATGGCAGCCGCTGTCGCAGCAGGCTCTGACAGCGGAGAGCTACGCCTTTGTCGCTGATGGTGAGGAACTGCTGCCGATGTTCCCTCTGAACTTCGAGTTAAATGGGCGCAGCCGGCGGCTGCTGATCGGCCTCGTCCCCACGTCCAGTCGCGAGTCATACCAGGCGGGTCAGGTGGCCGGAGCGCCATCGCCATTTGCGGCTGATAAGGATGTGAACGGTCAGTTCGTAGACCCGCGCCTGGAAGAGGTGAGCACGTTTGTTATCGAGGCGATAGAGCACCTGGACTCGTACACCGCGCCCGGTTTGGCCAATGCTAAAAAGGGAGCACTACCACCCGCGCTGGAAGCCTCGCAATTTATCCTGCTCGATTTCGCTGTGTTTCTTTCGAACAATATATCGCAGCTCTGGACTGCCCTCACGACCTCGGTGGAACCGCCGCTCTCGGACCTGTCCCTCGCCCTCTACAGGCAGTTGACGACTGATAAGGTTGATGGCGTGACGACCTGGAGAAGGGCATTACTCGATGCGTTTGCCAATCAGGACAAGATCAATAATGGCGATGTGGTATTGTCGTATGACCTGAGCAAGATGGGCATAGACATTAATGACCCACATAATAGATTGAGGACGATGCTGTACAACAACGTGCAAAAAGCGCTGGGGTCGTATACTCCACCGGCGACGCCGCCCAACCAGGGGCAACTCACACTGATTCCCAAACTGGATACCAGCGCGACGACGCAGTATGTGCTGCGCTGCGTCTTCCAGCGACCGCAGTGCGAGCCGTTCCGCCCGCCGGTCGTCAGTGTGCCGACGCAGGCATTTGTTCTGGCTCCCTTCTTCGATTTTGACGCGCCATCTCGCCCGATTCGCATCACGATGCCTGCCGATACCAGCATAGCGGGTCTGCGCAAGTTTAACAAAAACGTGGCGTTTCTGATCTCCGATAAGCTGCGCGGGCAGATGGAGCGTGTGACCGATTTGAAAAAAGCCCTGGATGGGAAGACGGGCGACGAGGTGCAGTTTGATCTTGGCACCATCTGCTCCTTCTCAATCCCGATTATCACCATCTGCGCGCTGTTTGTGCTCATCCTTTTCCTGATATTGCTCAATATTGTGTTCTGGTGGTTGCCGTTCTTCCGTATCTGTCTACCGATCATTCTACCGTCGAAGAAGAGTTCCACGGGAGGCTCATGATGGATGCTGGCAAGCTTTTCGGGCGTGGCATCAGCTTTCCACCGCGTGTGGGCGTTGATGGGCGTGTGGCCTGGTCGGAGGGCGAGACGAATGTACGCGAGTCAATACGCATTATTCTGCTGACCGAATTGCAGGAACGCCTGCTGCTGCCCGATTTCGGCGGCGGACTGGGCATCTTCCTGTTCGAGCCGAATACCATTACCACGCGCCTGCTCATCCAGGATCGCGTGGTGAAAGCCCTGGCGCAGTGGGAGCCGCGCATCATCGCGCAGCAAGTCGATGTCATGCCCGATCCCGTTGACCAGCAAGCCGCTATTGTGACGATTACCTATAAACTGGTTGCAACCCAGGTGCAGGAACGGGTCAGCCTGAACGTAACCCTGGCCAGTTGATGACCGTAGACCCCCGATTCATCGGGGGGCGAGCGAGCGGCGACAGCCCCGCGAGCGAGGAGGAGCTCATGCCGTTAACGATACCAACACTTGATGATCGCAGGTACCAGGAACTTCTCAACGAGGCTCTGGCGCGTATTCCTGTACATAATCCAGAGTGGACCAACTTTAACCAGAGCGATCCCGGTGTGACACTGCTCGAACTCTTTGCCTTTTTCACGGAAACCCTGCTCTACCGCGCCAATCGTATGCCGGAAGTCAACCGTCGCACTTTCCTGTCACTGCTCGGCGTGCCGCTCCAACCGGCCACCTCGGCCAGCGGCATCGTCACGATCACCAATGAGCGCGGGCCGCTGCAAACGGTCACGCTGCCCGGCAACCTCGAAGTGCGCGCGGGACAGGTGCCTTTCCGCACGGCACGCGGCCTGGACGTGCTGCCCATCGAGGCGCAGGTGTACTACAAGCGCGGACTGGTTGATGCAACCAGAGTCAATTACTATACGCAGTTGTACGCCTCCTACCTGCAAACGCTGCCCAACGCGCAGCCCAACCTGTACGAAACGGTCTTGCTCCCACCCAATGCGAGCGCCCCGGTCGACCTGGGGCAGGGACAGGACACCATTGACGGCTGCCTGTGGGTGGCGCTGCTGGTGCGCGCCTCCGACAAGCCCTACACGCAGTTGATCGACGAGGCGCGACAGGCCATCGGCGGGAAAACGCTCAGTCTCGGCATCGTCCCCTTCCTGACCGATGCCAGCCGCGAACTGGTACCCACCGGCAACGCGACGGCGCAGGCAGGCTCGCTTTTGCAGTACCAGATACCCAACATACCAGCCAGTGGGGGCCTGCCCACGACGGGCAACCGCGAACCGGCCTATCGCACACTCGATCCGACCGTGACAAATGATGTGCTCGCCGAGCCGGGCGTGGTGGAAATTACGCTGCCCGCCGCCGCCGATCTGGTGCTCTGGAACAATCTCGACCCGCTTGAGGCCGGGGCGGGCAACCTGCCGCCAGCGCTTGACGATACCAATCTGAATGATCGCGTGATTACCTGGCTGCGCGTCAGTCTTCCAGCAGGCGGGCAGGCCAGACTGCTCTGGGTTGGTATCAATTCTGCTATGGTAACGCAGCGGGCGACGGTCGTAAACGAACTGCTGCCGCCAGGAACGGGCAATCCCGACCAGGTGATGACGCTCAGCAAAGCGCCCGTTATCCACGGCTCGGTCAACCTGACCTCCACGCTGAACAACGTGACCCAGCAGTGGTATGAGATCGACGATCTGCTGAAGGTAGGGCCGGAGGTGCCTGTGGTGAACAAGCGCCTGCCACCGGGAGGCGCCGTCTCCTCGTCTCCTCCTCAACAGGAGGTTCATTACTTCACGCTTGACTCAGAGGCAGGCAACCTCCAGTTTGGCGATGGTGCCTCGCACGGGGCGCGTCCGCCCTTCAACGCGGTGATGCGCGTCACCTATGACTACGGCGTGGGTGCGGATGGCAATGTGGGCGCGAGCGCAATTACGACCGGTCCGGTCTTGCCTGCCGGCTTCAAGGTGGGCAACCCGGTGCGCACGTGGGGTGGCAGCGAGGCGGAGACGGTCAGCGAGGGCGAGAAGCAGATAGCGCGCTACTTGCAGCATCGCGATCGACTGGTCAGCGCGACCGATTTCGAGACAATTACGCTGCGCACGCCCGGCGTCGATATCGGGCGCGTCGAGGTGCTGCCTGCCTTTAATCCCGACCTGGGCAGCAGCTTGCCAGGCGACGCGCCTGGGGCGGTGACGATTATGGTCATTCCCAGCCATGATCCCGCCCAGCCCGACGCTCCGCGTCCCGACCGGCTGTTCTTGAACTCCATTTGCGATTATCTTGATGAGCGCAGACTGGTGACGACCGAGGTCTTCCTGCGCGGCCCGCTCTATACGTCCATCTGGGTCTCGGTGGGCATCCAGGTTGTGCCGGGAGCGGCACCTACCGACGTGCGCGAGGCAGTCAAGAGCGCGCTGAAGCAGTTTCTCTCGCCTCTGCCGCCTCCGTCAGCGGATGCAGCGAGCGCGTTGCTCGATACGCAGGAAGCTTTGCTGACGGCCCCGCAGGTGATGGGTGTTCAGCGCGGCTGGCCCCTGCGCAAGCCGGTGATGCGCCTTGAACTGCTCGGTGTGGCGAGCAAGGTGCCGGGCGTCTGGCTGGTCAACGATGTGCTGCTGGCCGGGAGTGCGGGAACGCCCGCCGCGCAGATCGGTATACAGGGATTAAGCCTGCCCTACCTGGTGGGCGTTGCCGTCACGATTGGAGACCCCATACCCCTTGACCAGTTACGAGGGCAAACGAGTGGTACACCGACCACGCCGTCGTTTGTTGCGATACCCGTGATTCCAGAGGATTGCATATAGATGGATGCTAATGGAACCCGCTTTTACCTGCTGCTCGGTAAGGATGACTGGGCGCAGTGCATAGATGCTCATACAAAGATGCAGTTGAGCGATGCCTGGAACGCCTCGCCACGCAGTGATGAGGCGACGAGCTTCGGCTGGGATGATGCGCGCCAGGAACTCACGCTGCAGCCGCGCCTGTTCCAGTTCGTTGCCGCGCCAAAGGATACGCCTCCGCTGCTCAGCCAGCGCCGGGGGGCAGGACGAGACAGCTATGGCAACTGGTACTGGATCAGCGACAGCAACAGCGAGCTGCTGGTGAACTCGGTGGGAACGGGTGTGACCTCGCATTTCTGGTCGCCAGACGATACTGTGCAGCAGCCCGCGAGAACTGGCATACAAAAGGGAGCCTTTCACCCGCTGGAGGTTACACCCCCGCTGCCACCTGTGCAATTCGCGGGGTTAACCGTCACCGAAGATCACTACCTGGTGGTTGGCGTGCTGCAACCAGCCGGGCTGCTGATCTTCGACCTGCACGCTGGAGGAGCGCCGCAGCAGGTCCTCTGGCCCGCCGGTGTCCCGTTTGTCCCCTTCGACATGGCTCCCATGCCCGGCGGCGGTGCCTGGATTCTGGATCGCGTCCACAAGTGCTACTGGGCGCTCGACCGCTCGCTGAATATTGTGACAGGGGCGCAGGCGGCAGCGATTTCCCCACAGGGACAGGTCGGTCTCTTCCAGCCAAAGGCTACCGGAGAGGCTCATCTGACGGTATCGCCATCGTCTCAAGCTGCCAGCGCGACCTTTCCACTCGCGCTGAACGATCCTATCGCGATCGAGGCATTGCCCGACTGCTCCGTCCTCATTCTTGACCATGTTCCTGGCAGCGCCTTTTCATCTATCTATCGCTATGTGTTTGCGCAGCAGCGCGGCATGGTTTCAACCTCTGTAATGCAGGATTTGATCGAACAGGACCGGCAGGCGACATTCCGCCTGCATGGCTACGATATCGCTTTTGTGCCGGAACACGCCCCGTTGGATGCCATAGATACCCAGGATGGCGATGCGCTGGTGCCGGATCGTCTTTACGTTGTCTCCGACGACGGCAACCAGGCCTATGCCTTCAATCTCTCCCTGGATGGCGAGCAACTGGTGATGATGCCGCCAACGCACCTGCACTACTATCCCATGCGCCTGTTCGGGGGCAAGGGACTGGTGGCGAGCGCGACGCTGGCGTATTACGACAGCGGCGACCGCTGGATACCCCTGGTAGGCCAGGTGCGCTCGCGTTACGTGGAGGCGGCCACACTGTACACGCCGTTGAATGCGACCGGTGCGCCGGGAATGCGCTCCGCCTTTGATGGACGTCTGCCTGATTGTACCTGGCATCGCCTGCTATTCGATGCGTCCATTCCATCCGGCACTCAGGTGCAGGTATGGAGCCGTGCCGCGAACAACGAGGGCGACCTGGAAGCGCTGTCCTGGCAGGCCGAGCCAGCTCTCTATCAGCGCGACGATGGCTCCGAACTGCCCTTTGCGCAGGCGCAGCAGGCCAGGGCGGGGCAAGCCTGCGCCCCTACAGGAACGTGGGAGTTGCTTTTCCAGCAGGCGAAAGGGCGCTACCTACAACTCAAACTGCTGCTCAGTGGCAACACGCGCTCCACGCCGCATATTCGTGCTATGCGCATCTACTACCCGCGTTTCTCGTATCTCGATCACTATCTGCCGGCGCTGTATCGCGAGGATAGCCAGTCGGCCTCATTCCTCGAACGCTTCCTCGCCAACGTGGAGGGCTTCAATACGGCGATTGAGGATAAGATCGTCGCGGTGCGCGCGCTGTTCAATATATGCAGCACGCCAGCGGAGGCGCTGGAATGGCTGGCAAGCTGGTTTGGCGTCTTTCTCGACCCGGCATGGGACGAGGCGAAGCAGCGACTGTTCTTGAAGCACGCGATGGACTTTTTCCGCTGGCGCGGCACCATGCGCGGGCTGCAAATGGCCCTGCGCCTGGCGCTTGAAGATTGCGCCGATGAGAGCATCTTCACGAGCGCGGGGCAAGAGAGCTTGCAGGGAGCGTACTCCGTGCGCATTGTCGAGGCGTACCGCACGCGCTTTGCCCCCGGCGTCGTCTTCGGCGACCCGACTGACCTGGTGGGTCTGCGCCCGGTGCCGCCAGTCGTGCGCTGGGTGCCACAACTGGGCCGCGTGGGCCTCGTGCAGAGCTTCGACACTGCCGTGCAGGAGCATCTTGTACCGGGGATACGCAACGCATTGCGGCGTCAAGGGGTAAAGGTGAAGGTGGCAACGGACTATCCCATTCTGCCACCTGCCAACTCGCTTGAGCGCGGCGTCTGGGAACAGGCTTCGCGTAAGGTGCTGGGCTTCGTTCCCGC
>DASTKE010000686.1:0-14378 GCA_035716105.1 Ktedonobacteraceae bacterium
TGTCCTGATTACCACGCCAACCAGCACCCATGATGAGCTGGTGATAACTGCCGCCAACGCGGGCAAAGCGATTTTCTGCGAGAAACCGCTGGCGCTCACGCTTGAGAAGACCCGCGAGGCGCTCGACGCCGTTGCGCGAGCACAAGTGCCGTTCCAGGTCGGCTTCATGCGCCGCTTCGACGCAGCCTATGCAAGAGCAAAGACGTTGATCGAGGGCGGGCAGATTGGCTATCCCGTTACCTTTAAATCTATCGGACGCGATCCGTTCTGCCCGCGCCGCGAATATGCCGACCCGGCGCAAAGTGGTGGCCTGATTTTTGATATGGGCATTCACGACTTCGATCTTGCTCGTTGGCTGATGGGCAGCGAGGTCGAGCGCGTGACGGCGGAAGGCTCCCTGCTCGTTTGCAAAGACCTGGCCTCCGTCGGTGATATCGATAACGCCGTGATAAATCTGCGTTTCGTCAATGGTACGCTCGGCAATGTCGAGGTCAGCCGCAACGCCTTCTATGGCTACGATATTCGGACGGAAGTGCTTGGCTCCGAGGGCGCGGTGATGATCGGCGTTCACCAGCATACGCCCGTTCTGTTGCTGAGCCGTGCCGGTGCGCGGTACGATATTACGCCCTATCTGATGGAGCGCTTCGGAGATGCCTATCGCGCCCAGATACAGCATTTTGTTGATTGCCTGAACAATAATCAGTTCCCGTCGGTTGGCGGCTCTGATGCGCTGGCCGCGTATGAAATCAGCGTCGCTGCCACCCGCTCGTACCTGACCGGACTCCCGGTTACGCTTAGCGACCTGGAGTAGTGAAATGAGGACAGGAGTTGATATATGCGCCAGTATGATGCACACAATCTGATTGTCCATCCGGGTAACTCGCCTGATGTTGATGTTGTTGTTGAGGTGACACCGGAATTGGCTGGTTGGGAGTATATTTCTTTTCAGTTGCGCCGCCTTTCCGCAAGCCATGCCTGGACATTTGCTACCGGTGATTATGAGATGGCGCTTGTCGTCCTGGGCGGTCGTGTCAGCGTGGAGTCAGACCGGGGCCGTTGGGCGCGTGTTGGAGAGCGGAGCAATGTCTTTAGCGGGCTGCCATATGCCCTCTATCTTCCCCGCCATACAACGCTGACGGTTACGGCGGAAACGGATTGTGAGTACGCCGTGGCCCTCGCTCCAGCCGAGCAGGATTACCAGCCGCGCCTCGTGACTCCGGCTGATATTGAGATCGAGATACGCGGCGGCGATCATGCCACACGGCAGATCAACAATATCATTCCACCCGACTTTCCATGCCAGCGCCTGGTCGTCGTTGAAGTCTATACGCCTGCCGGCAACTGGTCCAGCTATCCTCCGCACAAGCACGATATTCATAAGACCGACGAGCAGGGAAAGGTTGTGGAGGCTGACCTTGAGGAGGTCTATTTCTACAAGATCGACCGCCCAGAAGGTTTCGCCTTCCAGCGTATCTATACCGCCCCTGAATCGCCGCTGCAGCGGGCTGGTCTCCCGATTGACGTGGTGCTGCTGGCGCAGAACAACGATATTGTGCTGGTGCCTGAAGGCTACCATCCTGTCAGCAGCCCTCCCGGCTACACAACGTACTATCTCAACGTACTGGCCGGCAGCGCGCAGTCGCTGGCGAACAGCGAAGACCCGCGCTATACCTGGGTCAAAGAGCATTACCAGTCGCGGGATCCTCGCGTGCCGATCTACGACGTGACGCGCCATTAGCAGCAGGAACAGGAGTCAGGTATGGCGACGACAGGCAGAGCATACGATGTAATCACGATGGGACGGTCTTCGATAGACCTCTACTCCAACGACATCGGCGCGCCGTTTGTGGACATCACCAGCTTCGCGGCCTACGTTGGGGGTTGTCCGACCAATATCAGCGTTGGCACGCGCCGCTTAGGGCTGCGTTCAGCCCTGTTGACCGCCGTTGGAGACGATCAGGTGGGCCATTTCATCCTGCATTTCCTGCGGCGTGAAGGCGTCGAGACGCGCTTCATTCCGACCAAACCAGGGCGGAGGTCAAGCGCCGCCGTGCTTGGCATCGAGCCGCCAGATCGCTTCCCGCTCACCTTCTATCGCGATAACTGTGCCGATATCGCATTGAACATCGACGATGTGCTGGCCGCGCCCATCGCTGACAGCCGCGCCCTGTTGATTACTGGCACTGGCCTGAGCAAGGAGCCGAGCCGCAGCGCTACGCTCTTCGCCGCCGAACTGGCCCGGCAAGCCGGGGCAACCGTATTGCTGGATGTTGACTTCCGACCAGATCAGTGGCACGACCAGCGCGCTTTCGGCGTGACGCTGCGCTCAGCCCTGCGGTTGATCGATGTCGTCATCGGCACAGAAGACGAGATCAACGCCGCGATGCTCACCGACCCGAAGCAGATCAGCGTCGCACATTCACAGGTTTCAGATGCACGAGTGAGCGGTGATACCCATGCCGCCATTCAGGAGTTGCTGGGCCTGGGGCCGCGTGTGCTGGTGCAGAAACGCGGCGCGGCAGGCTCAACAGTGCATCTTGTGGCGGATGGTGGTTCCACTACGCAGACCGACGTACCGGGCTTTCCGGTAGAGGTGCAAAACATCCTGGGGGCCGGTGATGCCTTTGCCTCCGGTTTTATCTACGGCTTTGTCAAAGGCTGGGACTGGTATCGGGCGGCTCGTCTCGGCAATGCCTGCGGTGCCATTCTGGTCACGAAACATGGCTGCGCCAATTTCATGCCTACCCATGATGAGGTGATGGCATTCATTCAGGAGCATGGTGGATTTTAGGGTATCCGGTCTCTAGCTCGCAATGATGGGAGACGAACTATGAATGAGCAGGCAACGAAGCGCTTGACAATGGCTCAGGCTCTTGTCGCATTTCTAAAAAACCAGGACGTGGAGCGCGACGGCAGCGTGCAGCCGTTTTTCGCGGGCTGCTTCGGTATTTTCGGTCATGGCAACATCGCCGGTATCGGTCAGGCGCTGCAACAGATGCCCGATTTTCGCTATTACCAGGCGCGTAACGAGCAGGCCATGGTTCATGCCGCCACTGCCTTCGCGAAGGTCAAGAACCGGTTACAGACCTTTGCCTGCACCTCCTCCATTGGCCCCGGCGCGACCAATATGCTGACAGGCGCGGCCACTGCCACCATCAATCGCCTGCCGGTCTTGCTGCTGCCAGGCGACATCTTCGCTCGCCGCAATGTCGCGCCCGTCCTGCAACAGCTTGAGTCCGAGCATAGCCAGGATATTTCCGTCAACGACTGCTTCAAACCTGTCAGTCGCTACTGGGACCGCATCACGCGCCCTGAACAGTTGCTGACCGCGCTGCCCGAAGCCATGCGCGTACTGACCAGTCCCGTCGAGACGGGAGCGGTGACGCTCGCGCTTCCGCAGGATGTGCAGACGGAGGCATACGCCTATCCAGAGGCGTTTTTCCAGCGTCGCACCTGGCACATTGCACGCAATCGGCCAGATCGCCGGGCGTTGGAGCAGGCCGCCGCCTGGATACGCGCCAGTCCGCGGCCCTTGATCGTCGCTGGTGGCGGCGTGATCTACTCCGAGGCGACCGGACTGCTGCGAGACGTTGTTGACCGCACAGGTATCCCTGTTGGGGAGACGATGGCTGGCAAGGGCAGTTTGCGCTACGACCATCCACTTAATCTTGGTGCCATCGGCGCGACCGGCACCTTTGCCGCCAATCGCATCGCTGCCGGGGCAGACCTGGTGATCGGCATTGGCACGCGCTACAGCGACTTCACTACCTCCTCGAAGACCGCCTTTCAGCACCCGGACGTACGCTTCGTCAACATCAATGTGACCGGGTTTGATGCCGCGAAGCACGCTGCTCTGCCTTTGATCGGCGATGCCAGGGCTACGCTGGAAGAGTTGCTCGATCTGCTGGATGGCTATCAAGTCGATGCCGGGTATCGTACTGAATCCAAGCAACTCCATACTGCGTGGGAGGCTGAAGTTGAGCGCATCTACGAGATCCGCCACCAGCCGCTGCCCAGTCAGGGTGAGTTGATCGGCGCGGTCAACGAGCGCAGCGCGCCGGATGCCATCATGGTCTGCGCGGCGGGCAGTCTCCCTGGCGACTTGCATAAACTCTGGCGCGCTCGCAACCCCAAGAACTATCACATGGAGTATGGCTATAGCTGCATGGGCTACGAGATCGCCGGTGGCCTGGGGGCCAAAATGGCCGCACCAGCGCACGATGTTTATGTTATGGTCGGTGATGGCTCTTACCTGATGATGAACAGTGAAATTGTTACCTCGCTTCAGGAGGACTATAAGCTGATCATTGTCCTGCTCGACAATCAGGGATTCAAGAGCATTGGCAGTCTGAGCCGCTCGCTCGGTCAGGACGGCTTTGGCACGCGCTATGCCTACCCGCGGAACGGCGTTTTGCCGGGAGACGCGGCGGGGAAGGATGTACAGGCCTTGCCGGTCGACCTGGCGGCGAACGCTCGCAGCCTGGGCGCGCACGTCATCGAATGCAAAACTTACGATGATTTCGTAGCTGCTCTTGAGTCTGCGCGGTCGTGCGACCATACATCGGTGATTTACATACAGAACGACCGCTACGAAGGCGTACCCTCTTATGATAGCTGGTGGGATGTGCCGGTGGCCGAGGTGAGTGAAATGCCCCAGGTGGAGGCTGCCCGTGCTGAATGGGAGACCACGCGAACGCGGGAGCGCTATTTTCTGGGGCAGGGCGAGTGAGCGAGATGCTATTCCCACTGTTATCACATCTATAGAGGCATGAGACTCTTTTCAGGAAAGGAGGGAGACGGCGAAACAGCATCACGGTATTCACGAGGAAGAGGATGGTTGAAGTCGCGGTGAGCCATTCATTGTTGATTGTCTTTTGCCCAGTTCTTCGTCCACAGTCTCTGGTGGACAGAAACAGGAGAACCACATGCGCAGGTTTTTGAAGATCATCCCGGCGTTGATTTTGCTACTCGTGCTCGCGGCCTGTAGTAACGGTGGTAATGGCACTACGACGACACAGGCAGGAGGATCGTGTAGCGGGACGCGCTCGCACCTCAAGTTCTATGTGATTACGCATGGTCAGGCTTCCGACCCCTTCTGGTCGGTGGTCAAGAAGGGCGTTGACCAGGCGGCTCACGATATGTGCGTTACCGCGATCTACGAATCGCCTCCGACGTTCGATATGGTGGCCATGTCGCACCTGATTGATGCCGCCGTAGCGGCCCATCCAGACGGATTAGTCGTCTCTATTCCCGACCCGAATGCCCTCGGTCCTTCGATTAAAGCGGCTGTTTCCGCTGGTATTCCGGTGATCTCGATCAATTCGGGCGCGGATGTCGCGAAGAGCCTGGGGGTATTGATCCACGTTGGACAGACCGAGTACCAGGCGGGCCTTGGCGGTGGTCAGAAAATGGCGGCTGCCGGTGTCACCAATGCCCTTTGCGTTAACCAGGAGGTCGGTAACGCCGCTCTTGAGCAGCGCTGCGCGGGTTTTACCGCTGCCATCAAGCAGGCTGGTGGCAAAGTGAAGGAGATCGGCGTCAACCTGAGTAACCCGACGCAGACCCAGCAGACCATTGAGGCCGCGCTCCAGCACGATCCCACCATCAACGGCGTGATGACGCTCGGCCCCACGGGCGCTACTCCGGCTCTGAAGGCGCTCCAGGACCTGAACAAGACTAGCTCGGTCAAACTGGCAACCTTCGACCTATCCTCGGATGTGCTGACTGCCATCAAAAATAATCAGATGCTGTTTGCCATTGACCAACAGCAGTATCTCCAGGGGTACTTGCCCATCGTCCTGTTGACGCTGTACAAGACGAACCTCAATACGGTCGCCAACGACGTTCTCATGACAGGCCCCGGCTTTGTCACATCGGCTAACGTAAACCAGGTTATCCAATTGACAGCGCAAGGAACGCGCTAAACCGGCTGCCGGTTGGAGTTCTACGGAGTCAGTGACCTATAGAACTCCAACTGGCTACCATCAGGAGGAACATATGAGCGTAACGAGTCCGGGCAATATTGCTGCCAGCGACCGTATGCTGCGCGTCAATCCGCTGCGCAGGCTCCTGGTTCGTCCAGAAATAGGAGCGGTAGCAGGCTCAATTGCGGTCTGGGTATTCTTCGCTATTATTGCCGGGAGCAGTGGTTTTCTGACCGTTCGAGGCACATCGAGCTATCTGAGTGTCGCGGCTGAGATCACTATTCAGGCGGTACCTGTCGCGCTACTGATGATCGCCGGAGAGTTCGATCTCTCGGTTGGTTCGACGGTTGGCGCGAGCAGCATGATTATTGCCATTTTGAGCACGCAGTACGGTTTTAATCTCTGGGCGTCAATTATCGTAGCGTTGCTTTTCGCGGTGCTGGTTGGATTGCTGAACGGCTATCTGGTCATGCGCACCCGCTTGCCCTCGTTCATCGTCACGCTGGGTACCGCCTATATTCTGCTTGGCGCGACGACGGGCATCACCTACATTGTCCTGAATGGACTGACGCAGGTAGGTGGTCTCGATCAGGTACCGGGCTATAGCGCGGCGAAGGCCATCTTCGCGACGACGTTAAGCGGCAACCAGTTCCCCATCGAAATCATCTGGGCGCTGGCCCTGGTGGCGCTGGCAACCTGGCTGCTGCTCGGCACATCGTTCGGCAACTGGATCTTTGGTGTCGGCGGCGATCCCAACGCGGCGCGCAATGTTGGTGTACCGGTCGGTCGGGTGAAGATTCTGCTGTTCGTGGCAACGGCTGTCTGCTCCTGCCTGCTGGCGATTATCCAGGCCGTAACCTTTGCTGGAGCGGATGTCCTGCGCGGTCAGGGCAACGAATTTATCGCCATTGTGGCCGCGGTGGTTGGAGGCGTGCTGCTCACAGGTGGCTACGGTTCGGCCATTGGAGCCTTGTTCGGCGCACTGGTCTTTGGCATTGTAGAGCAAGGCATCGTCTTCGCCGGTATCGATGCCGACTGGTATAAGGCGGTCGTTGGAATCATATTGTTGCTCGCTGTGCTGCTCAACAGCTACGTGCGCAAACTGGCGATGGAGGCGCGACGATGAGTACACAAAGTGTTCCCTTACTCGAAGTACAAAGTGTCTCGAAGTACTTTGGCAGCGTGATCGCGCTGAAAGACATTTCGATGAGCGTCCACGCGGGCGAGGTGATGTGCCTGCTGGGTGACAACGGCGCGGGCAAATCAACGCTGATCAAAATCCTCTCCGGCGTCCACCGGCCAAGCGATGGTCACTATATGATCGAGGGGAAAGAGGCGCGTTTCACTTCTCCCCGTGATGCGCTGAACGCCGGTATCGCCACCGTCTTCCAGGACCTGGCTATGATTCCCTTGATGGGCATCTCGCGCAACTTCTTTCTTGGCTCGGAGCCAACGAAAGGTTGGGGGCCGTTCAAGCGCTACAATACGAAGTTTGCCGACCGTGTGACCCGCGAGGAACTGGCGCGCATCGGTATCCAGATACGTGATACGGGCCAGCCCGTTGGTACGCTCTCTGGTGGTGAGCGTCAGTCGGTCGCCATAGCACGCGCCGTGTACTTCGGTGCCAAAGTCCTGATTCTCGACGAGCCGACTGCTGCCCTGGGTGTCAAAGAGGCTGGCATGGTGCTGCGCTACATCGCACAGGCTCGCGCCCGTAACCTGGGCGTGATCTTCATCACCCACAACCCGCATCATGCCTATCCCATCGGGGATCGCTTCACGCTGCTCAATCGCGGGCGCAGCCTCGGCACCTTTACCAAGTCCGAGATCAGCCGCGAAGAACTGACCTCAATGATGGCTGGCGGTGAAGAGTTGGAAGAACTGAGTCACGAATTGGCCGAGTTTGCGCGCTCCGATGAGAAGGCACGAGTCGCCCTGGCCGGGGCAGCGCAGGAATTTGAGGCGGAGGCCGAACAACTGCACGTCGAGCAACTGCCGCCAGCTTTTGAAGCGGCGCAGCAGCGCCTTGATCAACTTCCCGCGACAGATGGAGATGGTGCGCGATGACCGTCGATTTCTATACCGAAAAGAAAGTTGTCGTTGAGCGCTGGCCCCGCGAGTGGTCGCGCACATTCTAGTCGGCAAACTGGCGGGAGGAGCGCGTGACGGATATTCGTCTTGCCAATGCCCCCTGTTCGTGGGGAGCACTCGAATTTGAAGGCATCAAGGGTGAGCAGGTCGCCTACGGGCAGATGCTCGACGAGTTGCGCGAGACCGGCTACCCCGGCACGGAACTCGGCGACTGGGGCTACATGCCCACTGACCCACAGACCCTGCGAGGGGAACTGGCGCTGCGCGACCTGGCAATGGTCGGTGCCTTCGTGCCTGTAGCGCTGAAAGACCCGGAGGCCCATGCTGGCGGCGAGGCGCACGCGCTGCAAGTGGCGCGCCTGCTGGCTGCAGTGACGGAGAGCGCGGGGAGCAGTTCCTTGCCGTTCGTCATCCTCGCTGACGACAACGGTACCGATCCCGTGCGCACGCACAACGCCGGGCGCGTCACTCCCGATATGGGGTTGAGCGCATCCGAGTGGACAACCTTTGTTCGTGGGGCTGAGCGTATTGCACGTGCGGTGCGCTCGGCCACCGGGCTACCCGTCGCCTTCCATCATCACTGTGCCGGGTATGTTGAGACGCCGGAAGAGATCGCTCGCTTCCTCGATATGACCGATTCCGACCTGCTGGGGCTGGTCTTTGATAGCGGCCACTATCTGTATGGCTCCGGTAGTATCGATGGGCAGCTTGTTCTGGATGGATTGCGCCGCTTCAAAGAGCGTATCCAGCACGTGCATTTCAAGGATTGCCAGCCGGAGGTTGCCGCGCAGGCCCGCCGGGAGCAATGGGATTACTTCACGGCGCTGCAACACGGCATCTTTTGTGAACTGGGCCAGGGTGCGGTACCTTTTGCCAGAGTGCTGGAAGACCTGCGCGAACGCGGCTATAACGGCTGGATCGTGGTGGAGCAGGACATTCTCCCTGGTATGGGGAGTCCCAGGGAGAGCGCTCTGCGCAACCGCTCGTACCTTCGCTCCATCGGGTTGTAGCATTCACGGAAAGGAACAGGAGAAGACAGCTATGTCTGGACGTTCGTTGAAGCTCGGCCTGATCGGAGCCGGACGTATCGGTCAACTCCATGCCGAGCATCTTACGCTGCGTATTCCCTCTGCGGAGGTCGTCATGGTGGCGGACGTGGTCGAGGACGCGGCACGACATTGTGCAGAGCGTTACGACATTCCCCACTTTACCGGGGATTATCATGCTATCCTGGAACAGCCAGATATCGAGGCTGTGTTGGTCTGTTCATCGACCGATACCCATGCACGCATCATCGAGGAAGCGGCAGCGGCAGGCAAGCACATCTTCTGCGAAAAGCCTGTGGCGCTCGATCTTCCTTCCATCGACCGGTCGCTGGCGGCGGTAAAGCACGCGAACGTCAAGTTGCAGCTCGGCTTTAACCGGCGCTTTGATGCCAGCTACCGCCGTGCGCGTCAGGCTGTGGCACAGGGAGAGATCGGTCGTCCCCATATGTTGCATATCATCAGCTACGATCCCGCGCCGCCGCCAATTGAGTACATTCGCGTCTCCGGTGGCCTGTTTCTTGATATGATGATTCACGATTTCGATATGGCCCGTTTTGTGCTTGGGGCAGAGGCAGAAGAGGTCTTCACCATGGCGGACGCGCTGATTGATCCTGCTATCGGCGAGGCGGGAGATGTCGATACCGCTATCGTCACTCTGCAATTTGACAATGGCGTCATTGCAACCATCAGCGATAGCCGCCAGGCTTCCTATGGCTACGATCAACGGCTGGAGCTATTGGGGAGCGCAGGAGCTATTTCTATCGGAAACAACTATCCCAACGCGGTCGTTATCAGCGACGCGCAGAGCGTCCATCGTGATCTGCCGCTCCACTTCTTTACCGAACGCTACAGTGAAAGCTTTGTGGCCGAGATGGCAGCTTTTGTCAATGCCATCCTGCATAATACGCCCGTTCCAGTCACTGGCAACGATGGGCGCGTTCCGGTGATGATGGCGCTGGCGGCAAAAAAATCCCTCACCGAACATCGCCCGGTTCGTCTGAGCGAAATCGAGCAGTGAGGCAGAAGGTAGGAGGCAGTATGAAATTCAAAATGACCCGAGGTAAATTCGATGGCCTCAACGCTTGCTCTGACGCACGGGGAGTGATCGCCGCGCTGGCTGTAGACCATCGGGGCAATCTCCTGCAAGCCATTGCCGGTGCTCGCGGTGCAAACGGCCATGCGACGGCACATGATATGCTTGCATTCAAGACCTCTGTGACAAAAGTGCTCACACCCTACAGCAGCGCCATCCTGCTCGACCCCGAATACGGCTTAACTGCCATTTCCAGCCGCGCTCGCGGCACCGGCGTTATGCTGGCCTACGAAGAATCCGGCTACGATGTCAACACAGCGGGGCGTTTGCCTGATCTCCTGCCGGAATGGAGCGTGCGCCGACTGGTCGAGGCAGGCGCACAGGCCATTAAAATTCTGTTGTACTATAACCCCTTCGACGAGGCGCGCATCAACACCATCAAGCAGGTGTACATCGAGCGTATCGGCGCTGAATGCGCCGCCGTTGATGTCCCATTCTTTTTGGAGCCACTGGTCTATGACGATGCGATAGGAGATGACAGGGGACTGGACTTTGCCCGCAAGAAGCCGGAGTACGTCGCACGTGCCATGCAGGAGTTTTCGCGCTCGCGCTACAGCGTCGACATCCTCAAAGTCGAACTGCCCGTCAATCCGGCCTTCGTGGCTGGAAGCAGAACGTACACCGGAGGCGCAAGCGCTTACTCGCGTCAGGAGGCCATAATGCACATTCGCCACGCCGCCAGCGCGACCACCAGGCCGTTCATTTTTCTCAGCGCCGGTGTGAGCGACGCGGTGTTCCGCGACATGCTGGAACTGGTAGCCGAAGCCGGAGTGCAATACTCCGGCGTGCTCTGTGGCCGCGCAACCTGGCAGGATGCCATTCCCATCTATGCCAGTGAGGGCGTCGCAGCGCTGGAACGCTGGCTCGCAGAGCGCGGCGCGCAAAACGTTCAAGCCATCAACACCGCGTTGACCCAAAGCGCAACTCCCTGGTGGGATGTGTACGGTGGCAGAGACAATATCGAGGTGATCGAATAACACTATTTCAGGTTCTACCTGAAGCAGTATGGGCATTTCTTCGCATCACAATCCATGCTACAGTTGCAAAAGACCTCACAAATTTGGAAATTCTCCCGATGTGATAGATGCCTCATGGAGCGTAAACTTCCATCATGAACGAATAAAGCATCTGGCAAAGTTCTTATGGAAGAAAAATCTATGCAACACGACTCACCGGCACAATTTGCTTCTCTGGATAAAGAGGCGTTTCAGTCGTTGTATCAAGAGAACCTCGGTCTGATCTATCGCTACGTGTATAGCAAAGTGGGAAACCGAGAAGAGGCCGAGGATCTGACGGCACACATTTTTATCAAAGCCGTTCGTAGTCTCGATTATGCGTATAGTCCACAAAGTACGCGCCGTTGGCTGTTTCAAGTCGCACGTACCACAATCGCTGATTACTGGCGAGCCTACTATCGTAGAGCGACAAGTTCATTGGATGCGCTATTAGAGACTGGTTGGGAGGGGCCAACTGAAAATGAAGATGGAGTGTTCGAGTTCAAAAGCAGCTCAGCGGATGACGTACAGCGTCTTCTCCAGGCGCTATCCGAACGTGATCGCGAGGTCTTAACTTGCCGTTTTCTGCTCGGCCTCTCGGTTCGAGAGACCGCTGTGAGGATGGGTTTGACGGAAGGAAACATCAAAGTGTTGCAGTTTCGTGCGCTCAAGCGTGCCGCTGATCTGGCATATAGCGTCAATGACAGGTGATTTTCTCACCAATAGAAAAGTGATCGACCGCCGCTTCGCTGATCTGGATGGTTTCCAGGCGAGAGATGAACAGAACAGAATGGATGCTTTACGGAACAAGAATGAAGGAAAACAAAAGATGCCACCAGCTAGCTTTCTACCAGAAAAGATGAAATCCGGTTATCCCAATTTCCCAGGTCAGACTTTTCGTCTCCATAGTAAAACCCAAGCTGGGAACCTTTCTCATTGGATTGATCGAAGAATACTCCGTTGGCCGCGATGTTTATGGACATGGTTTCCTTATCAAATCCAAAGTCTGATAAATTAATGAGTCCCGTTCCCTCAAAGCAGAGTTCCCGGCCCCCGTAGTTGGAGTATTGATACAGAGCTACCCAGGGTGTAACCAGATGTCCACAATCTGTTGTTAATGTTGGTTGGGCAACTACTACAGGTGAAGTTGGGGACGGAGTCGGAGTTGGAGATGGTGTTGGTGATGGCGTTGCCGTTGGTGAAGGTGTCGCCGTTGGGGATGGTGTTGGAGATGGCGTTGCCGTTGGTGTTGCTGTCGGCGTCGGTGTTGCTGTGGCAGTAAATGCGGTCGTGGAAGTAGGGGTAAATTCAGTTGTGGAAGTAATAGAGAGCGCACGGTCGGCAGCAGAACCAAAAGAATCATGAGAGAGCGTTAGCCAGCCGAAACCTCCTCCTAACATAAGCAGTAGAGCCAGAACCCATAGGACTATGTGCTGAGAAATATAGCGTTTTGACGATTGAGATCGGTTTAAAGGTATCAACTCTTCACTTGTATGAAGCCGTACTTTGGAAGCATTGGATGGGATAACTCCAGCGGTTGGATGTGGCGATTGATCTGGACGCGTAGCCGGGTTTTTTGGAAGAGTTGATTCGCCCGGTAAGATTGTTTTAGCCGTCTTGCCTGATTGTGGATGTTCGTTTAGAGAAATGGTTTTCGTAGGAAGATCAGCATGATGAAATAGTGCTGCTTGATAGGCCTGTTGCAGGGCGGTGGCGAAAGCTTGTACGCTTCCAAATCGCTTGCTCGGATCTTTCTCCAATGCTGTGAGCACGACCTGTTCCACCTCTGGGAAGAGGTTCTTTACTTTTTCTCCTAAAGGCGCAGGAGGAACAAATAGATGCTGACTGGCAACCTCACTGAACGAGCCATGAAAGGGAAGCTCTCCACTCAGCCATTCGTAGGCCACCATACCCAATGCATACTGGTCACTTGCACGGCGCGGTTTGCCCTGAAACTGCTCAGGAGCCATGTAAGAGGCCGTACCTGAGATATCCTGCATACTCTGAGAGCGTGACGTTTGAGCGATCAGAGCAATGCCGAAGTCGCTGAGCATCAGCGTGTTGTCGCGGTCCAGCAGCATATTCTCTGGCTTGATGTCTCTATGGATCACTTTTTCGTCATGGGCATACTGCAAGGCAGAGGCTATCTGTGTGACATAAGAGACGACGGTTTCTAGGGGAAGCGTCGTTCTTTTGGGATAAAGCTTGTGTACGCTGCCGTTGGGAAGATAGTCCATAACCAGAAAAGGAGTATGGGCTTCGATATCGAAATCGAAGACTCGTACAATGTGGGGATGTTTCAGTCTGGCAATGATCTGCGCTTCATGCAGAAACCCTTCTCCATCATTCTCTTCCAAAGAGGTATGGAGTACTTTAATTGCAGCCTGAGACTTGAGGCGCAGGTGCTCGCCGAGATACACCTCGGCGAAACCACCGCGTCCCAGGAGGCGAATGAGACGATAATGCCCAAGCTGTTGGCCCACACGACCAGCCATGATTGCACCTGCTTCCAGGCTTTTTTGTCAGGTTAACCAGGGAGTCAATATAGAATGCATCCAAATTGCAACTAAATCGTCAGTTTGAGGAGTAAAAATAACAATATTGATTGTATAATAAAGTGATCTACATGTCAAGCCATCATGCTACTCGATTCCATACAGATACGTTATCAAGAGAAGAGGCTGTTTGTCTTCAACGCCCAATTCTGTTATGATGGCTGTGAAAAATGAGAGGTTTTCTGTTTGTGCTGAATTGGAGAGAGGCCGTCGTATGGATCTTCGTGGGAAGCGGGTTCTGGTGATGGGATTGGGTTTGCAGGGATCGGGGATGGCGGCGGCGCGCTATGCTGTGCAGCAGGGGGCGATAGTGCGCGTGACCGATATGAAATCGCCGGAGGTGCTGGCACCGAGCGTGCAGGCGCTGGCGGGATTGCCCATCGAGTTCGTGCTGGGGGAGCATCGCGAGGAAGATTTTCTCTGGGCCGAGATGGTCATTCGCAATCCGGGTGTGCCACTTTCCTCGCCCTATTTGCGGCTGGCGCGGGAGCACGGAGCGCGCATTGAGATGGAAATTGCCCTTTTCTTCCTCGCCTGTCCGGGCCGCATCACCGGCATTACCGGCACGCGAGGCAAAACCACAACCAGCACGCTGCTTTACGAGATTCTGCACGCCAGCGGAGCGCATACCATCCTCGGCGGCAACGTGGCCGGTGTAGAGACGCTCTCGCTGC
>DASTKE010000687.1:0-3565 GCA_035716105.1 Ktedonobacteraceae bacterium
CCGGTCATGGTGACGATGAGTGTGTTGGCGTAGCCGTAGCGAGCGGGCAGGACTTGCAGCGTCACAGCGAGGTTGCCGACCTGCTTTGTTTGTGTGATGCCAGTGGTTTGCGCGGCGGGTGCTGCTGACCTGACCTGTGCCGCGTAGTCGATGGTGGGAAAGACGATGGGGGGCGCGAAGAAAGTCATCAGCGCCGCGCAGAGCAGAATGGCCGCTCCAAGCCAGGATTGTCCCAACAGGAATTGTCTCATACGCTGTTCCGTCTGCTCTAGCGCCGTTTGCCGCGCCCGCCGCGCCGGAAGCTCGGCGTTGACGACAGGCAACAGCGCCATCTGCCGCGCCAGCTTCGAGCGCCGGAAGAACAGCGTGAAGATGCTGAGCGCCAGCAACACGCTGCCGAGCGCCAGTTCGACCAGCAAGACGCGCCCATAGGGGTCAGTGAGCAACTGTTGGATGCCGGTCAGACTGCTCTCGCTGAGGTACAGGCCGCTGACCAGCAAGACGCCGATAGAGGCCAGCATGAGCGGTGTGAAGCGCCGCAGCACTGTCACCAGCACGGCGGTATGTTGATCTGGTTCGGCCACCTTGAGCAGGGGAAGCAGGATATAGCCCAGGCAAGCCAGACCGCCGAGCCAGGTGCTGCGCGCCGCCAGGAAGAGCCAGTCCAGCAGCACAGCGCTGACATGCGGCTGTGCCAGTTGCGCCGCGTCGCTTGCCAGCGCGTAGGTCAGGAGGAGCAGGGCAGCCAAGACAAGCCAGACGACGGTATGAGAGCGCTGCGCCGTTGTCGTATGTACGTCCTGTTCTCCTTCGAGCGTGGTTGGCGCTTCCTTCGCAGGTGTTGCACTCTGTTCCTGCGTGACCTGCTGGCGCAGGCGGCTGAAATTGCTTGTGGGTCGTGCTTGCTGCGTTGCTGTTCTCTTGCTATTCATGCCTCTTGCTGCTCGTGTTGTCCACCAGAGGAAGGCCATTGCCAGCGCGGGCAAGACGACGCGAATCAGCCAGAGGGAGCCGTAAGCCGAAGTGGTGATGATCTGGAAGAGCGCGGTGAGGCTGAGACCCCCGCCTGTGGCCATCTGAGTGAAATGCGTGGTGCGCAAGATGAGGTTGATTACTTCTCCCGCCAGCAGGGCGCTTAAGCTGAGCCACTGGATGGGCAGCGCGTGTTTATGGATACGCGCAAGCAGGTTTGCCGTCTGGCCTTCCCGCTCTAAGATCAGCCCTTCAGTGACAAGGATGCCGATCCAGAGCGTCAGCGCCATCAGCACGAGCCATTCCCAGGCGATGGAGAGGATGCCCAACAGGTCAAGTTGTGGCAGGTAGTTGCTTGTGCTCGGCCCCAGGATGGTCTGCCCGGACAAGCCCAGGCTGGAATGTCCTACGTCGAAGCCGATGATGCCGCCTGTCGTGTGTCCATCATCATCGGCCAGGGCCGTCCAGCGTACCTCGTAGCTGCCCTCCGGCAGCGAGCCGGGATGAGCGAGGGCAGTATCCAACTCTCGCGGGTCGGTACGCGAGACCGTACTATGCCCCGCGTTCACCATCTGCAACTGGCCGTATTGATCGGGTACGGGCGCGAATACCGTAGCACTGCTGGCGCTGCTGATGGGCGCGTTGAAGAAGATGCGCACCACCGTTGGCACCGAGGCCACCGTCGAGCCATCAATTGGGTCAGAGCCGGTCACAAAGGCGTGCGCATATGCGATCTTCGATGGCGCTACAATCGTGAAAAAGCCTGCTATCAGAAAGACACCCAGACCGACCAGCAGTAAGCACAGTGGCCTGAATGGTCGTGTATATTGCATGAAATCCTCTACATGAATACATCGTGTACGATACTACACTCTATGATTGTACTCTAGTTAGAGGCTGCTCGCAATATTTACCCGCCGCCTACGGGATTGCAGGTTTTGGTCGTGAAATTTCATTATCGGCCTGCGTCCCAGGCCGATCAATCGGCGATGCACTCGATCAATCGGTGCCTACGGGGTTCCGCGTCCGCATGATGTTGTTCATTTTCATAATCGGCCCCCACGGTTCTATTATCCTATCGTTTGTTTCCATAGCGCTGCATTGGCTATAATAGGCGTATGAAGAAGCATCGATGGCGTATGCGCATGTCCTGGTCACGGTTGCTCCTGTGGGTATTCGCAAGCTGCGTGGCCGGTTTTTATACGATCCTCTGGTTTCGCTCCAATCCGGGTGATGAACACCCATTAAGCACGGCAACAGGAGGGACAACACGTGCCGGAGCGAGGCCGCGGGGGAAAACCTCGGTTTCGATTATTGTACCTGCTCGCAACGAGGAGCGCAATATTCGTCGCGTCATCACCTCACTGCTGGAGCAGGATTTCGGGAATTACGAGGTCATTGTGGTGGATGATGCTTCGACTGATGCAACGCCGCGCATCCTGGACGACATTGCTCGCACACACCCTCACGCGAACCGGCTCTACGTGCTGCGCTTGCGCGACCTGCCTCCCGGTTGGGCGGGCAAGCCGCACGCGCTGCAGGCCGGGGCAAAGGAAGCCCAGGGCGACTGGCTGCTTTTCACCGATGCCGATACCTGGCACGCTCCCAACGCCCTGCGTATCGCAGTGGAGACGGCGACGCGGGACTGTCTCGACATGCTGTCCCTGGGAACGACGCAGGAACTCCCTGATTTCTGGGGCAAGGTGTTGATGCCGATGGCCTACATGGGCATTACTATGCAATACCCTCCTAAACAAGTGAATGACCCGAACAGCAAACTGGCTTTGGCGAACGGGCAGTTTATTCTCCTGCGCCGCTCCGTCTATGAATTGCTCGGCGGCTATGCGCGGCCCGATTTGCGCGATACGCTGCTCGACGATCGCGACCTTGCCCGCGTCTTCAAGGATAATGGCTATCGCTTGCGGCTGGTGGATGGGCGCGGCCTGGTGCGTGTTCGCATGTACCAGGGCTTTCGTGATGCGTGGCGCGGCTGGCGCAAGAACGTGTTCCTGGGCAGTCGCGGTGGCTTGCCCTTTGTGTCGTTACAACTGCTCGGTCTGCCACTGTTCATCGTCTTTCCCTTCTTTCTGCCATTGCTGGCATTACTGCGCCGTGGCAAACGCGAGACGCCCAGGGCGGTAACACCGGCGGAGCTAACAGCAGCCAGCGTATTGAGCCTCGGGCCGCTGCTTGCGTATCGCGTCTGGGTGAACAAGAATCTCGGCGTTCCCTGGTACTATGCGCTGACACAGCCGTTGGCGGGCGCGGTCTTCGAGGGCATCCTGGCTCAATCAACCTGGCGCATCCTGACCGGCAAAGGCGTTGACTGGCGCGGTAGAGCGTATTATAACGGTCATAAGGCTGGGAAAGGCGAGAGTCTCCATCCTTGAGGGGGAATATCCGTAGGGGCGATGCCTTGTGCTCGCCCGCCGCCAACAGAGGTCAGACATGGCGGGCGAGCACAAGGCATCGCCCCTACGGATATTCCCCTCAAGGACGCAGACTCTCGTGTTTTCCAGCCTTGTGACCGTTATAGTACGCTCTACCGCGCCAGTCAACGCCTTTGCCGGTCAGGATGCGCCAGGTTGATTGA
>DASTKE010000688.1:0-7029 GCA_035716105.1 Ktedonobacteraceae bacterium
ATGCGCGAAGCGAACGCGCTCAAAGATGATTTCCTCTCCATTACCGCGCACGAATTTCGCACGCCGTTGACCGTCATCCTGGCGCATAGTCAGATGCTCTTGCGCTCGCTGCGCCGCACGGGCGAGCTGGGCCAGGATAAAAAAGACAGCATGGGCGACAGCCTCTCGACTATCGAAGAACAGACCCATCTACTCACCAACATCGTCAATTCGTTCCTCGAAGTGACGCAGATTAATCGCGGCCAGCTTGAGTTGAAATTCGAGCCGGTTGACCTGGCCGAAATCGCCCGGCAGGTCGTCGCCAATTATAGCGCCACCTCATCTGGTCACGAACTGAGCTGTGTGATCGAGCCTGATGAAAACGAGTATCAGGTAATGGGGGATAGCGCCCGGCTCTTCCAGATCATGGCAAATCTGGTACAAAATGCCATCAAATATAGCCCACTCGGTGGCCCCGTTACTGTTCGGCTGTGCCAGCGTATCACTAATGAAGACACTGCCCACACAAACGAGACAAACGCGACAGACCCCACGGCAGAGACCAGAATTGCAACCGGAGAAAATGCCAGCGAATCACAGACCGGTGGCTCACACCAGACCGGACGCAGCATAGAAGTGTGTGTTGAGGATAGAGGGATAGGCATCCCCAAAGATGCCCAGGCCCGTCTCTTCGAGCGTTTCTATCGCGCCCCCAATACACAGGGAAGCAAGGTGAGGGGGATTGGCCTTGGTCTCTATCTTGTCGCGGAACTCCTGCGGCTGCATGGTGGGACGATTCGTGTAGAGAGTAGTGGCTTCCTCGGTGAAGGAAGCCGCTTTATCTTTATATTGCCCGTGTTAGAAAGAGACGTTTTCCAGGGTGAATGAATTACGAAGCTGGCTGCTCAACCTCACGAAAGAGACGATGGTCCATGAAGGTAGTGAGGATGCAGCTCATGATTTTGACCATATTGAGCGCGTGATGGCGCTCGCGGATACTATTCAAGCTCGTGAAGGCGGCGATTTACCCACTATCTGGGCGGCGGTCGCCTTTCACGATATCGGGCAAGAACGCGAGCGACGACATGGCGGCGATCATGCGCAGATCGGGGCGGAACTGGCAGCAGAACTGCTGACCAACACCCAATTTCCCCGGCAAGCGATTCCGGCGGTGCAGCAAGCGATTAGCGACCATCGTTTAACAGGCCGTCGCGTCCCACAATCGTTGGAAGGGCGTATCCTCTATGACGCGGACAAGCTCGACGCGCTGGGGGCCATCGGCATTGGTCGCCTCTACTGTATCACTGGTCGCTACAATCAAAAGGTGTATTCGCCCGTGCCTGACGATATCGCGGAACCGGTCGACGCACAGGTGGTGCGCCAGCTAAGGCGCGATGCCAACTACTCGCCCTACATAGAATTCGAGTTGCTTTTCGGCAACCTGCCGGAGCGTATGACAACGACAACGGGACGCGAACTGGCGCGTGAACGTTTCGCCTTCATGACCCAGTTCTTCAAGCGCCTGCGCCAGGAGGTCGAGGGCGAACTGTAAGGCTCATCTGCAAGGGATGCGACAGCTGCTCGGCTTGTAGGGCCATCCCCTTGCGGGTGGCCTTTCAATTAGCACCTCTAATGTTCATCCCTGGAAGACAACGTAGTTGAATGTTGCCTTTGTGCGCGCCGGAGCGCTGAGATGGACGGTAAACCCGCTGCCTGGCTGTAACGAGATGTATTGCACGACGACCGGGCCGGGATCAGAGGAAAGCATAACCACCACCACGCTTGAGCCAACAATTTGTTGATTGGCAACAGCGGCATCTTCCTGACCGACCTCAAACGAACCTGAGCCAAACATGGCAATCGGCAACAGGGGATGGAGCGGCTCTCCTGCCTTTTTTTCAGGCGCAAGTATCGCCGGTAAGCGACCATTTGTCGTCACCTTGCTGATAGACTCGTCAGGCGGCACTGGGAGAACCGGCGCGGCAGATGCCTTCTCTACAACAGGTGATTGATACGCGATGGGAATTTTCACAGTAGGCGGTGCGCTCCTGGCAGCAGAGAGCGCTTTTCTCATCGGGATTGGTTCAGTATGTCCATGTGATGCGGAGGTTGCCTCTTTTTTCACCCGCACATTGGCGGGAGGACGCGCTGCTGTACCTTTTGGCGCGGCCTGCAAATGGACTTTAGTGGGATAACCGGGCCGCTGCTTGCCCGCCGCCGATGACTCCCGCGGAGCTTCCCACTGCGACAGGGAAGATGCAGGCAGTAATCTGACAATAGCGGGTGCTGCGACTTCTGGTCGTTCAACGCGCCCCTCCACACCCGGCTGCGCGCCTGCATCCGGGTCCCGCTGCGGTTGTACGGACGGCATAGGAATGTGGGTCTCTCGCGCTGGCGGCTGCGGCGTAGGTACCGGCGGCTGAAAAGGAGTGGTAATCGCGGCCAGAGACGACGTGAGCCGCTGCGCAAGCCGTGAAAAGACGCCCGTATGCTGTCCCGTATAGTGAGATTGCTGATTTTGCTCCCGCGTTTCGTCGCTAGCGGCAGCGGAAGGTGCCGCATTCGCCTGAACCGGGACTACTGACGGTGTCGATGATACCGGGGGTGTCGGTGATGCTGGTAATAGTGCCACCATAGGCTTTGTTTGCAAGCTCAAACGGGGAGGGATAATCGTTCGCTCACTGGAAACTGGCTCAATATCTATAACGGGTGTCCCATCCTTCACATCCTCCTCGTCCCCGTTGTCCACCTCGTCGTCCTCTTCGTCCTCGTCGTCTTCCCACATATCTTCATCTATCGCGGGTTCGGCCAGTGTTTCCTCTACTGATGCAGAGAGTTCCATTCGTCCTTTGGCGATGCGTGAGCGCCATTGCTGCTGTGTCTGCTCATCAAGTTCATCAAACCAGGTCATCACATCCCCCCATTTATTGGATCAGAATGCTGCTTTTCACGATGTACAAAACTACGTTCTTCTCGCCTCAGTCAGTCGCCACCTGGATAGACAGGCTGTGCATGCCACCGGCAACAGGGGAAACTCCGCGCTTCCTCGCTGAAAACATGCCCGTGACATACTATGAAATATCGAAAGACAGTATAACATACATTGACGAGCTACCCCTGTTCTATAGCACATTTGGGTAGGAGAACCTCACACTTCCTCATAATGAGCTTATAGGAATATTTGGTTGTAGTTCAGCCATTTTCTTGCAAATCGGCCTGAATACCGCTAGAATAGCACTCTGACGGGCATCAAGCCGGTCAGTTCGGTAGTCAAATAAGCCACCAGTGTGGGATGTGGCGGAGAGTCAAAACATATTTTGTATGTTGAAGGAAGGTTAGATGAAACTCAACGGAAGTCACAAGTTTAAGGCATCCAGCCAGCAGGTGTTCAGCGCCATTCTCAATCCTTCGGTATTGAAATCGTGCATTCCTGGTTGCAATTCGGTTGAATATCTCGATAATAACCGCATCAAGGCGAATATCTCTACCCCGCTGCCGGGCCTTAAGGGACCCTATGGCGTGGTTATCAAGATTGCGCAGGCCCAGGCCCCTCAATTCCTGGTGCTTGAGGTGAAGCGGCAGGGTACTGGTGGCTCCGTCAACGCCATCAGCCAGATCAACATCACTGATTCCCCCGATGGAGCAGTGCTGACCTACGATGCTAAGGCCGACCTGGACGGCCCAATCAAGGTTGCTGACAACCCGATTGGCCGCGGCATCACCAACAATTCACTCAACAGCTTCTTCTCCAACCTGGACAAAGCTATCGTCTAGCGAAGAGAGAGAAGACATGAGTCAGCCCGAAGGGTGGATTTGGGCAGGCCACCCGCAAGGGATGGCCCTACTATATACCTGTGTGGCTCATCGGGCCGCGTAGCTAACAAGTATCGTAGGGCCACCCCTTGCGGGTGGCCTGCTGGTTTTTTCAGGTCCAGCAATTCGGGATGACCCATGTCTGCCCTCTGGACACTATGGAGTGATTTTGATGATCGCGCAGACCATCTCGTCAACCGGTGGCACCAGCAGGCCATCGCGTTCGATCAACCACGCTTCCAGCAGGGAGCGCAACTCGCGGCGCGTCTGCTCATCTCCCGGCAGGATAAGCTGCTCCTGCAATTCATCGGTGGCGACATCTAGCGAGGGATAGCGCAGGGTCGGCAAAAGCTTGACGATCTCCACCTCAGCATAAATGCCCATCTCAAACAGGACATCCAGCACGTGAATGTACGCCGGGGGGTATTGCCGTTCGCTGCCATGAAAGTGTCGCCAGATGGGCGCGGTCAGCATGTCGATGGCGGTTGCGCGATGATAGATGTAGCAGGCGCGGTCGGTCGCGGCTCGCAGCTTCGCCAGGAAGGGTTCGATGTCGCGAATCGGGTAGAGCACGTGGCTACAGATGACGATATCGGCGTGCAGGTCAACCGGGGCTTCCTGCCATGTATACTGAACATACGAGATGTTGGTTAAACCAGCATCCTGCGCGTCCTGGCGCAGATAGCCCAGCATAGCGGCGCTTGGCTCGACAGCGGTAACGTGCTGTGCCAGGGGCGCGAGTGCCAGGGTAAACCGGCCCGTACCCGCGCCAACATCCAGTACCGTTGTTTCTGGCGTCACCTCGGCCCGCACGCGCTGGAAAAAGGGATCGTTTTGCGCCGTTTCTCTGGTCGAACGATGATAGCCACGGGCGCGGCGATCCCAGAAATCGGCGCTGGTGCGTCCCAGGCGTGCATAGGCCGCATCCATCTGTCGCGCCCGTGCATCGAGCATGTGCTGCCAGCGCTCAACAGCGTCACTCATGCATGAGACACCTTTCCACTATTCGCTTGCCGGAGCAGCATCGGGAGCCTGTAATTTCTCCTTGAGGCAATCGAAGAATTGGCCGGTGAGCTTCTCCGCCGTTCCCTGGATAAGCCGCGCCCCCACGCTGGCAACGGTGCCGTTGACAACTACATGGGCTGACCAATCCATGCGTGTCTGCTCGTCATCAACGGGGGTGAGATTCATAGAGCCGCTCATATCAACGCCGCTGCCCGGCGCTTTGCCGCGTGCCTTCACCACCATATGCGATGGCTCCTCCACCTCTGGCCGCGTGACATCCATCGTAAATTTCAGCTTTACCGCGCCGACACCAACGCCAACGACCGCTTTCCAATGCTCATCACCCAGGACTTCCATGCTCTGGAAGCCAGGGGCACACCCGGCCACGTTATTCACATCAAGGAGGAAATTCCACACTTTTTCAATGGGTGCGCTAATCGTCTGAGTACCTGAGAATTCCATAACAACGTTTACCTTTCTCGTTGCTCTACAAGATATTCCTGTGGATTGCGTTCAAACAGCCGCTTGCAGGCAGGGCAGCAGAAATAGAATTCGCGACCGTCATACGTGCTGCGATGCCGCGCAGTAGCTGTTTCCACTATCATACCACAGACTGGATCAAGCGCGGTTTCGGGTAATGTGTTAGCTGGAACGGCCTGCTCGTCTCCTGGCTCCTGCTGTCGCTCTGGCTCTTGCTGTTCTGATTGCGACTGTTGCACAACAGCAACAACTCCACGTCGCCGAACCTGCACCAGTTCGGCCAGGATACTGGCGGCGATCTCTTCAGGGGTAGCCGCGCCAATATCCAACCCCGCCGGAACTTTCAAGCGCGCTATCTGCTGCTCCGTCAGCCCGGAACCGCGCAGGTAGTCGCGCACCGCCTCGGCTCGCCTGTTGCTGCCAACCATGCCCACGTAACGAGCGGGGCTGCGCAGAGCCTGTTCCAGCGCGTCCTCATCATATTCTCCATGCGAGGCAACGAGAATAGAGGTTCGTTCGTTGAGCGTCACCTGACCCATATCAGCCTGAGAAAGCTGAACAACGCTAAAATCGAGTACAGCGGCCAGCGTACTCAGCGCCGCAATGACGGGCGAGTCGCCGATCAAGAGCAATTGCGGCTGCGGGAGATGTGGTTCCATATAGATATCCAATGCTCCTCCACTGGTGCAGGTCATGGGAAAGACGCGCACATCCCGGCGCATTGGCCCGATCTCTGGCGAGCCAAGCCGCAGCAGAAATGGCTCTCCACCCTCGCGCAGCACACGCTGCGCCTCACGCACAGCCACAGGCTGTGTACAACTGCCGCCCACCCAGCCGGTAATGCGACCATCGGTCTGGATGATGGCTCGTGCGCCAACATGCGCCGAGGTCGGCTGTTCGCGCCAGACCACCGTTGCCAGCACAAACGGCTCGCCAGCCTGCTCCAATTGATAAGCCAGTTCAAGTATATTATCGGGCATAGAGTCTATCCTTCCGGTACGCTTCCTTACCTAATACATACCACAGACAAACCCGGCAACCATAGATACTTTTGGAGGGAATAGACCCTCTAAAAGTAGGCTACCAGAATGCTTTCTCTTTTTGATCTACAATAAACTATTCCCCGTATAGCTCGCAGGTACGTTACCTTTACCTACCTGATGATGTACAGAAAGGGGTTTTACTATGGCGACAACTCACAGGAATACCACAGACAGGCGCAGCCACTCCCGATTACTCGTCACATGTGTCTTGATTGCAATGCTTGTGCCAGCTCTGGCTCTGCTGCTCGGTTCGAGTTCACACGCCTCGGCTCATGCCACGAACTATGTCGACGGATATGTCTATGTCTTGAACAACGACCTGAGCGGCTCCAACTCGATCACTGTCTTCAACAGAAGAGAAGATGGTTCGCTGAAATTGGCTGGCACAACCTCCATCGGTGGCCTGGGCAGTCTGACGGCCTTTGCCGATGGCACGCAGGGGTCGCTGATCCTCACGCACGACGAAGGAAGCAGGCTGTTCGCTGTCGATGCTGGGAGCAATCAGATTTCCGTCGTCAACGTTCACAACGGGCATCTCTCCCTCGTCGGAACCTTTTCCTCCGGCGGAACCGGCCCCGTCAGCCTGACCTACCGCGATGGACTGCTCTATGTCCTCAACGCGGCCAACGGGAGTACCGAGACAGCCAATGTGACAGGCTTCCATGTTGATGACAATGGGAAACTGCATCCGATTTCAGGAGCTACCAGA
>DASTKE010000689.1:0-7380 GCA_035716105.1 Ktedonobacteraceae bacterium
CCACTCTGGAAAAAAAGGTCAAAGCGAGTTGACAAGACGCAAACTATGTAGTATCATAACGGTGTCGACGCGGGGTGGAGCAGTGGTTAGCTCGTTGGGCTCATAACCCAAAGGCCGGAGGTTCGAATCCTCCCCCCGCTATTCTCCACACCAGGGACGGTGCGGGGCAGTCGACACAAGAACACAGCACATGACGCGGGATAGAGCAGTGGTTAGCTCGTCGGGCTCATAACCCGGAGGTCGCAGGTTCGAATCCTGTTCCCGCTACTAGTCCTGACTTCTAGCCAAGTCAGGACTTGGCTAACATACTAGAATATAGTATGTAAAGTGAGAGATATAGGTGTCGATAATTGGGAAGCCTATATATCTCTTTACGGGCCAATCCATGGCGGCGTAGCTCAGTCGGTAGAGCAAGGGACTCATAATTGCGCCGCAGAAGCTTTATCATCCTTCGCTGGAGAGCCAGCGGCACTGGAGGAAAGTGCTTAAAGCACCTGCCTTACCCAGACTCGAAAGGGCGAGGGGACCAAAGCATGGTAGGAAAAGTCGATAAGACCGAAATGGCTAGGTCAAAAGTGGTCGGCAGCTAGGTCGTATATGGTCAAGGCTATACTGTCTTAAACCCAGTCCGGGTGGTGTATTCGCTTACTCGTGGGACTGCCAGATTGCCCACGCCTGGAACTGTCATTCACGCTTATGAGGGATGGCAGACCTCCTTCCAGGGCCAATCGTAATGAACGATGGTAGGACGAACGGGAACCTAAGTACGAACCAGGATGATAAAGAAACTGCGGGATCACCTAAAAGCCGAGAGGCTCATGGTGACGGAGGATCCATAGTAGTCCGAGGTGGGGAAAGCCCACCACATGGCGAAGGGGTCTAGGACCAGGGACTGGAGCCTGGGAGCTGGTTGCGGTGGATACCGTATGAAGACCGGCAGAGGAACAGTCACGGTTTGAGAGCCGTATGCATCGAAAGGTGCCTGTACGGTTCGGGGAGGGGCTATTGGAAACGTGATAACCACATGAAGGATGTGGATAACACGCCCCGATAATCTACTCCACGCCCTGTGTCACAGGTTCGATTCCTGTCGCCGCTACCAACCTCAAGGCGGGAAGAGCTTCCAGTGAAGTTCTTCCCGCCTTGTTTTATCAATACCACACTTTAAACAGGCGGTCACGGTTCGATTCCTGTCGCCGCTATTACAACTCATACTCTTTCGCACACTTTACGCCCTTTTCCTGGTTGTTCTTCGCTGGTGCAAGGCGTAGACGCATCGTTTCCCCTGTTGCTAGATTTGCTGGAATAAGGTAAGTCTTGCGCTGTTCATGACTGTATACTGCGAAATAGTCTATTTGTCCCGTGTACCTGGCTCTACTGTACTGCACTTTCCCATTAGTAGAACGTGATCGGAGTGATGTCGTTGCAAATTTGGTATAGCCACTATCTTCCCCTTCTACCCATGCCGTTTTACACTGGACACGCCGGAACTGACCCTCGGCATCCTCGATAACTAAGTCATAGCGGGAACTATCCCCATAGGGAGTGAGGACGGTGTATCCGACCTCCAGCAATCGCGCAATGATATGTGCCTGACTCTGTTCCCCCAACTGCTTCTTTGTTGGTCTGAAAAGCCCCATTATTTTCACCTCACTTAACTGTTTGTGGCTCTAGCGTCTTGCCAATTACAAACCCCGTCTTGCCTTGAGAAGCGATCAGGGCAAGACGGGGTTTTGTTTTCTGGATTGATTAGATTTTCACATTCCATTCTGCTAGATCAGTACTGGTCAAGCTTGGAGTGAATTGTAAGGTGTAGTTATGGGTGCTTGCTGGTACTTCATAGTAGATATTGCCGCGAACGACACCACCTGCTGCTACTGTGCCATCAGGGCTACCACTGAAGGTAATGGACTGATTGTACGTTTGTCCACTGCTATCTTTCAGACTAAACATACCCAGGCTAGAGGCTGATTGATTGCTCGACGAATTATTCTTGAGCGTTACATTTACGACGAGAAAAGTATGTCCTGATTTTGGCACATTCAACTCATCTCCTTTACTTGTGCTCACCTTGTTGAGCGTCACTACCCATGTGTCCCCTACCTGTACAGCTTTACCAATAGTGTTCGTCTGCGATGTTTGTGTGGGCGGTGAGGTTGGTAACTGCGTCAGTGAGGTATCAACTGTTGCCTGGGCATTGTTGACCGCAGTATTGACGTTCTTGCTGGCCTGCGAGACTACGGCACTGATGCCGATACAGCCAAAAACGACGAGAGCAGCCACAATACCAAGAACAATCCATAGCCCTTTGCGAGACTTCTTTGGAGGTTGCGGCGGTTGCCAGCCTGGAGGTGGTTGTCCATAGGGCTGTTGCCATTGTCCTGGTTGCGGTGGATACTGTGAGGGCTGCTGACCCCATTGTGTGTTTGGCGGCAAAGGTTGAGAGGGCTGCCCATAGCCATAGGGCTGTTGTCCTTGTTGCGGCCAATCCTGTCCTGATGGGGGTTGCTGCATAACTTTCTCCTTTAATGCTTACTATGTGGTGACAAATATAATAATGAAGATAGGTAGTCGCTCTTTATAGATGTATTACATATATGGAGACGGAATGAAGAATATCGAGTAACGTCATCATCGTGTAAGTGAACATTTTGTAAGAAAAGTGAATTTTCACTTGAAAAATATGAATAGCGCCCCTACGGTTGACGGAATCCTGATCGCTCGCTACCAAAAAGTCCCTTTTCATCTGATGGCAAAAATGTGGTACGTTGATACAAACGTGAATGATCTATGGAAGGGGTAATTCGCCTGTGCGTAATCTGCGTCCGCACCTGAACAGGATTGTCGACCGTGTGGTGATAGTGCTGTGCTTGCTGCTGCTCGCCTCTGGAACGGTGCTTGTTCCATCGACGCATTTGCAGGCATCATCGTTTGCCAGAGCCTACGCTGCTGATGATGCTAGCGGCAATGCTTCGCGGCGCTCTGACCCGGCGCAGCCACCAGCGCCCGGCGATATTACGCTGGACAGTCGCTTACCGGTGCAGACCTTCAGCGACAACGCTGCATTCGACAATGTGAATGCAAAGTTTGGCTCGCGCTTCGATTTTAACGTGTCGCCAGGCACGGCCAGCGTTCATAGCGGCACGGAGGGCATCTTTCATGATAATGCCGCCAGCTATATCGTAGGGGCCGCGCCAGCAGGAGAGCACCGCACCTTTATCTTCCACATGGGCGCGCTCGATGCCGCCCAGGGCGACGCATACGTGCAGAACGAACAGTGGATTCAGGGGCTGGACACGACGCGCTGGATAGGCGAGGCCGGGGATGGCTCCGGCCTGCGCATCGTGGTTGACCTGATCGATACATTTCTGGGCGAGCCGGGTTGCACCGCCATCTCTTCGTGTGCCAGTGAAGTGCAGGACGACACCGTTCCCGCGCTGATTGTGGGCGTCAGCGTGCAGAATTTCGGTCAACGCTCGCTGGCAGGCGATTTCCTCTTCGGCAGCAATCGTTCCCTGGATGGCGGTGCTCCCTGCGTGCAACAGCAGACGCCGGATGGCAATACTGTGCGGGTGCTCTCCTACAATCCCAGTTCTGATGCCGCGGGCGGCACACTTTTCCTGGCTGGAACCTCGGATACGTGGCGCTGCAACACGAGCGTGGCCGACCGGGCCGGGCTGGCGTGGCCGTACAGCGTCGGACCGCTGCAAACGAACACTACGTATCTCATTCTGGGCGGCTGGAACGGGCAGCACAATCTCTTCCAGAACACACAGTTGCCAGTATCCTGCCAGCTTGAGGGGTTGTACGCGGCAACCGAGTGGTCGTCGCAGCAAGCGGTAGTGAACTTCGCCATCGATAATCTCATGATGGGCGATCGTCTGCTGGCACGGGCGCAGGCGATGGAAGATTTCCTGATCGGGAACAATGTGCTGACAACCGCGCAACGCTGGGTGGTTGCCGACACGCTGCGCAGCTACAAGGCGAGTAGCTGGCTGGTGGGCCGCATCTGTCCCGGTGGTGGCTACGACGCTGCCGTCTATGAAGGCACGTATGGCTTTCTGACAACCGTCGATGTCATGCACGAGTATGGCTACTTCGAGATCAACCGCGTCCCGTGGTTCTTCAAGAGCGCCCTTGACATCGTGTTCAAGAACGCCACCAGCAATGCCTTCGGCACCTACTTCCAGCACGATCAGGGCGGCGACATGAGTGGAGGCACCTGTACATCGCTAGGGAAGGGTGGCCTGCCAACCATTCGTTCGACGTGCTATACGCCGCAGCATCTCGCATCGCAGGTTCCCATGCCGGTGGAGGAGAACGACAACGTGACGCTGCTGCTGGCCTACTACGCCAGCGTGACAGGGGATACTGCGATGGTGGCCCGGCACATTGGCCTCATCGATGCCGCTATGCAGCACAACTTGCTTGTCGGCGACCCCGGTTCGGGCATCGCGAACCAGGATACTCCCACCACCTTTGATGCTGCCGGCGACTGCCTGCATAATGACGGGGCCGGAGCGGGCAATCTCTATTACCAGGGGCTGAAGGAGGCCACAGGCTATCGCGCCGCTGCCTTCCTTGATGGCCTCGTGCCGGGCGACCTGCACGCGGAAACCTGGAACGCCGCCGCCGCGAAGATCGAAGGGGCCATGATACGCGAGTACAACAGCTACGGCTACCTGCCTATCGCCGACAGCAGCGCCTTCACCAACTGCGCTGGGCGCTCCGTCGTGTTGGGCGAGGGACTGTTCTACGCGCATCTGATCGGCCTGGACACGTCGATGAGCCAGACCTTGCTGCGAGATCTGGCCAATCAGTACCTGGCGGACTTGCATGCCGATACGCTGGCCTCTCCGTTCTCCCCATCCTCCCCAACATCTCCACCCATCGTCACGCTGCAATCCAGTCGAGCCAGCGGCCCGCAGTGCTCTACCGGCCACTGCCTGCGCTACGAGTGGTTTAGCAAGGTGATGCTCTCAGGCATCGTTGCCGACCTCGTGTACACCAAACATGGTTGCAAGGGCTGCTCGCGCCTGAACCTGACGCGAGAGGTCTACACCTACAACGTCAGCTTTCCCTCCAATTACGGCGATGGCTTGCACGAGGATGGCAGCGACTGGGGTGGACACCTCTACCCTCGTGGCATTATCAGCTGGGCCTATCTGAATGAACAATACTAACATTAGATATGCGTACAGGCAAGCGCCAGCTTGCCTGTACGCATATCTAATGTTAGTATTCTAACTCTTTCCTTAGTTGATCGAGGTAAGCGCGCATGAAGGTGGTGCGCTGCTCGGCGAGGGCGCGGCCTGTTCTGGTGGTCATGGTGCCGGCGAGCTTGAAGAGTTTGGTGTAGAAATGGTCGAGCATGTAGCGCTTATCGTCGGGGGTATGGTGTTCGGCGAAGGGGTCTTCAGGGTCGTAGGTGCGCGTCTGGGGCGTGCGGCGCTGAGTGCCGGTGACGGCCCAGCGTATGATGCCCAGCGCTCCCAGACCGTCGAGGCGGTCGGCATCGCGCACAATCCCGGCTTCCAGCGTCAGCGGCTCGATATTCCTGCTGAAGCTGTGGGCAACAATGGCATGAATAATGGCCTGCTGTTTCTCCACTGGTACCTGGAAGGCATCGAGTATTTCCTGGGCCAACTCAACCGAGATGTCCGCGTGATGCCGCGCTTGCGTTCCATCTGCCCCATCCGTCCCATCGAAGCTGCTTTGTGGGGCTATGCGACCCAGGTCGTGCAGAAGCGCCGCCATGCCAACAACGAAACGGTCGGCTCCCTCCTGCTCCGCGAGAGAGAGCGCGGTAGTGTAGACGCGCTGGATGTGTTCCCAGCCGTGGGCCAGATCATCTATGCCGGCAAAGCGCCGCTGCACCTCTTCAGAGGTTTGTTTCAATACCAGCGCTTCCAAAGCAACTGTCTCCATAGAGGTTTTCAAGTCTTCCTTTCCTCCGCGTTGATCGCTATCTATCGTTTCCACCGGTAAAATACAGGCAAGAGATCAGCAAAAATCCCCCAGGTGAGTGATGTATTATACTGCCCGGTTGCTCATACTTGACGTAGGGGCGGCGGCTTGTCCCCGCCCGTGTTGACCTGGCAATCTATGAGAGCCTTTGCGGGTGAGGACAAGCCGCCGCCCCTACAATGGTACGTCGACAGGCGGGGACAAGCCACCCGATTTTCATGTCCTGCATGAGTATTGTTCCAGGGTACGTCGAAAGGAGTCGCTTTATGCAAAGCAACTATAGAAACGATAGCCAGTATACCACAATTGCGCCGCGCTCACTTGCTGCTGGTGCAACGAGCGCTATTGGCAATCATCAGGCACCCGTTGCCACACAGACAAGTCATAGAGAGGAGCATGATAAAACATATACGCTGGCGACGGGCGTAATTAGCGTCTTGCTGGTGGATGACCATGCTCTGATGCGCGAGGGATTGTGCAAGCTGCTGGCGCTGGAAGAGGATGTGCAGATTGTGGGTGAGGCGGTCGATGGCTTTGACGCGATGGCGAAGATACACCAGCTGCGCCCTCAAGTGGTGCTGATGGATATCAGTATGCCCATCATCGATGGCCTCGCGCTGACTCGCCAGGTCACACAGGAGTTTCCTGACATAGCGGTCATTATGCTGACCATGCATCGACAGAACCAGCAGATCGTGCAGGCGATGAAAAACGGAGCCAGGGGCTACCTGCTCAAAAGTGCCTCGTCAAAAGAGGTGGCACGAGCCATTCGGACGGTGCGCGAGGGCGGGACTTTCATCGAGCCTGGCATGACCAGCGCCGTCATCAGCGAATTTCGCCGCCTCTCAACTCCCGCTTCCTCTCCTGCTGCGCCCGTGCGCGACATTACGGCTCTGACGGAGAAGGAGGTGGAGATTATCCGCTACGTGGCACGGGGTATGAACAACAAAGAGATCGCTCAGCAACTGGCCTATTCCGAAAAGACGGTGAAAAATTATCTCACCACCATTTTCCAGAAGCTCAATATGCGCGATCGCACGCAGGCTGCCATCTACGCCCTACGCCAGGGATTGCTGCCAGACGAGGCGTAATAGACAAAAGAGCGGTGCCGGGGGGGAATGGCACCGCTTCCTCGTCGACGAGCGGCAAATAATTGACATATCTGGTATGCCAATCAGTATAGCGGAGAATGGCAGCAAACAGGTAGGCTAGAAATAGGCTTTTTGCTGACAAAAAGCCTATCGACGGGCAGTATTTACGTCCTCGAAGGGCCAGTCGTAGGGGCGATGCCTTGTGCTCGCCCGTGTCGATAGAGGTTTGCCCACACGGGCGTCCGTCTCCGTTCCCCGGACGGCCTCAAGGCATCGCCCCTACGACTGGCGAGGATGGGAGCGGTTGATGTTACTCAACTTC
>DASTKE010000690.1:0-7273 GCA_035716105.1 Ktedonobacteraceae bacterium
TGCCGTATTTCGCTGGTGCTCAAAGAGGAATAGCGAGCCATTGCAATGAGTTCGTTTATCTGTTTGCGCAGTTTCCGGCGAGACTCAAGCTCCACAATATTCCAACCGTGCTCTTGCATACCGGGTTCGGGCTGGAACAGCATGGCGTCTCTTTCTTCCATCAAGATTGGCCTTTCCGGTGCCGTGATGTGGCTCCAATACAGTGTTGTGCCAGACAACACACTCTCAAATCTTCAAATCCCGTAGACGAATGGTTCCTCTTGCTCCGCGATGCGCAGCAGGAGATTTTGCAGTCCCAGGCGTGCTCCCTCGCGCTGCTCGTCGCTGAGCGTTGCGTCGGCGGCGAACTCGTCTTCATCCAATATCTGGATGTCGCCTGCCGGGTCTACCCAGACATCCAGCAGCAAATCGATCTGTTCAATGCGGTCGTCAATAAAAACCGCTGGCTCGGCGACATTGCAGTACCAGCCCTTGCGCCTGCCATGAGCGTCCGCAATATCGAAAATATTGAACCAGCGATTGGTAAAGTAGTATTCAGTAAATCGATCTCCGGGTTCAAAGACGGTGTAACCCAGGTCTCTGGCCGGTAGTGTCCAGGAAGCCAGAAGCACCACTTCCTCCGGCGACGCTTTGATGACCTCGCCCTGGTAGCGGATTTTTACTTCGCCGACCGGGTTCAGTTTTGTCACCGTTCTCGTGCCTTGTTCCATCTTTTGAGCGCGCTCCCCTGCCTTTTTGCAACCACATAATAGTGTACCTCATCTCAACCTGATATGCAAATATTTTTTGCGGCGGAATTGTTGGCAACCAACCGCCGGGACCGATTTATCGGCCCCTACAGCCTGCTCAGACATCATTTAGCTCTCGATCAGGCTTCGTAATAGGCTCAGGCTCTTCTGAATCCGGTCGATATCTGCGCGCCCATCGTCAGAGAGGGCGGAGGCTTCGAGGCTGATGTTGCCGGAGAAGCTGTGCGCTTTGAGGGCTGTGAAGACGTGGGCAAAGTCGATATTGCCCTCGCCGGGATGCAGGTAGCGGCGCGTATTCTCGCGGGAGAACAGGGTTTCGTCGTAGTCCTTGATATGGATGTGTTTCACATCACCCTGTCGCCAGAGCCATGCCTCGTCCAGCGCCTCCTCAAGCTGATGGTCGCGTGCGAGAAATTCGGTATCCAGGGCGACTTTTGCGCGGACATCTTGCTCGACTGCTCGCTGTACATTGCTCAGGGCGTCAAAGCGCCGACCGGGGATGGTTTCTATCGCCAGTTCCAGACCGTAGCGCGCTGTCAGGTCAAGACAGCGTCCCAGGTTGTGCAGGTTGCGCTCGATATGATCGTCCAGGTCAGGCCAGCCCCACAGGTGCAGGACGAGCAGTTGTGAGCCGAGCGCGCTGCCCAGTTGGCAATTGGCCTCCATCATGCGCAGAGCCTGCTCAAGCTCTTCGGGTTGAGTGCTGCCCAGACCAACGCCGATGCTTTTCTCCGCGTGAATGGCGGGAAAGCGCAGGCCAGATTGCTGCAACGCGCTGGCGATGTGGTTGACCTGCGCCGCCCAGGCGGGATAAAACATCAGCTCGAAGCCATCCACCGTGAGTTCAGGCCCGTAGTCCAGCACGGCGCGGTAATCGGTGCGATCGGGATAGCGGCTGAAGGCTCCCGTGGAACAGAGCAACTGCATGGGAGATGCGCTCATAGCTCGATGATGCCTCCCAGCCCTGTCTGGAAGCCGCATCGCTCATAAAACGTCGTGTGTTCAGGCAGGAAATCGACGTGGATGATGGTAATATGATGCGCCCGGATGTGTTCGATGGCGCGTGTCACCAGCGCCTGTCCGACACCCTGCCTCTGCATAGAGGGATGCACAATCACATCGATCAATACCGCGTGCCGGACAGCATCGCTCAAGATGGCGCACCAGGCAACAAGCTGCCCTGCCGCGTCAAAACCGCCAACGGTTGCCCAGTAGCCGGAGAGCGCCGCCGGATAATCCTCGTCCATGCGATCCCAGCCGGCGGCGGCACGTAAATCAGCAATAGCGCGGGTATCTGTGAGAGGAGGGTTGACGGTGAATGTGATATCTCGCAAGAAAGCTCCTTCATAAACGTTCATAAGAATAGTTTGCTATATTGTATCCCGTTTGCCCGCTCGCTACAACGGAGTATGTTATACTGAGGCCATGTTATCTATTGATTTCATTCGTCAACATCCTGATATCGTGCGCGAAGGGCTGCGGCGGCGCTGTGAGACGCAGCAGATCGATGAGATTCTGCGCCTGGCTGAGCAGAAGCGTGGTATCGCGGCCCGTTGTGATGTGCTGTACAGCGAACTGAAAGCTGAGAAGGAGGCAGTACGCACGGCGGGGCAGCGACAGCGCACGGGGCTAAATAACCGCATCAAAGAAACGAGCGGCGCGATTCGCAAGCTTGAAGGAGAGATGAACGAAATCGATACGCACCTGCAATTTCTGCTGCTGCGCTTGCCCAATCTGCCTCATCAGAGTGTCTCTGCTGGCGGGGAAGAGCGGCAGGATCGCGAATTGCGGCGCTGGGGTGAGCCGATTCCCTTCTATTTTGAGCCGCAAGCGCACTGGGATCTGGGCGAACACCTGCACCTCATCGATGTTGCTGGTGGCGTCAGGATTGCCGGGAGCCGCTTTGTGGTTATGCGCGGTATGGGAGCGAGGCTGGAGCGGGCGCTGATCTCTTTTATGCTCGATGTTCATACGCAAGAGCATGGCTACACCGAGATTCTGCCGCCGTTCCTGGCGAAGCGCTCCGTTATGCAGGGTGCCGGGGAGTTGCCCAAATTTGAGGATCAGGCCTACCTCTGCAACGAGGACGAACTCTATCTGAACCCCACTGCCGAGGTACCCCTGGTGGGGTTGCACAGCGATACTATTTTGCCGCCCGATACGCTGCCCCTGCGCTACGTCTCCTGGACGACCGCCTTTCGCCGCGAGGCAGGCTCGGCAGCGCGCCAGAATCGCGGCCTGCTGCGCCTGCACCAGTTCAACAAGGTGGAACTTTTTCAAATTGTGGCGCAGGAAGAAGATTCCTATGAAGCCTTCGAGCAGATGGTGAGGCACGCGGAGACTATCTTGCAGCGCCTGGAACTCCACTATCGCGTGATGGAACTCTGCGCGCCCAACCTGCCCTTTGCCTCTGCGAAGACGATTGACCTGGAAGTCTGGATGCCCTGGCAGCAGGCATACGTGGAAATCTCCTCGCTGAGTAACTGTGAGGCGTTTCAGGCGCGGCGAGCCAACATCAAATATCGCCCAGGCAGTGGCAGCCACGCCGAATATGCGCATACCCTCAACGGTTCCGGCCTCGCCATCGGTCGCACGATGGCAGCCGTTCTGGAAACCTACCAGCAGGCCGATGGCTCCATCATCGTGCCAAAAGTGCTGCGTCCCTATATGGGCGCGGCAGTGCTCAAGCCGTAGGGGCCAATTGATGCCGTTTCACAAAATCACCCGATCAGAACAGGCAATTGTAGGAGCCGATTTATCGTGCTCATCGCCGATTTATCGGCCCGCCACCAGGCCGATAAATCGGCGATGAGCGCGATAAATCGGCTCCTACGCTTATAGCGCGGCTCCCTGCACTGCTGCTTTCGGCTGATCTCTTTTGTGCGCGTTCAATCTCACCGCGCTGGTCAGAGAGATGCCGAGGCCACTGAGACAGATCATACACATCGTCGTCATAATCAACGCGGCCAGGGGGTGAGAGAAGACGAACATCGCCAGCACATCCGTTTTGGGAAAGCCGAGCAGCCCTCCAAAGACGATCTCTCCCACCAGTTCGTTGCTGCCGACCTGGCCGGGCGGTGTTGGCAGGATACAGAACATGTTGTAGGTTGTATAGCCGAAGATGGCCGTGCCGAAGCCCATATTGCTGACGCCCACCGTTAAAAAGGCAAACCAGGCAAAGAGACCGTCGCATGTGACGGCGAGGCAAGTGAGCAGGACCGCTGGCAGGAACGTCTTCGGGCTGCTAGCACTTGCCAGCAGTGAGTCAATAAATCCCAGGGCAAAGCCTTCGATCTTACTGCCAATCTTCCTGGGCAGCACTTTGAGCATCGTCTGGATGAATTTCGTGGCCGCGTTGCGGTTCCAGGCCATGAGCGCGACGGTGAAGATAATGCCAAGCAAGATACCACCTACCAGCCCCAGAATAATCCAGAGCGTGGCGCTCATGTGAATGCCTGGAATGAAAGGCACCGCCGCCATGATGATGAGGGCCGGCATCAGATCGAGCGCCTTATCCATCGCCACTGTGGGCAGCGACTGGCTGATGGGAACGCCCTTGATCTGCTTGAGGATCAGGCTTTTCGCCACTTCGCCTCCCTGAATAGGCAACAAGAAGTTGAGAAAGACCGCTACCCAGAATACCTGGATGGCTTTGAATGGGCTGATCTGGCAAATCCGGAGCAGGAAGAGCCGCCAGCGCGTCGCCCGGATGCTGAAGGCCGCTATGAAAGAACTGGCTGCCAGCAGCGCATAGATTACTCCTTGTGTGGTCGTCAAGTGCTGCCCGAGTAGCGAGATGGTGGCGGCAATATTGACAAAGCGGGAGATGAGGACAAGCATGCCGATGCCAATCAACAGGCCGAGCACAACCTTGACCGCTGGATTGCCCAGCAGCGTTTTGCGGGCAGCTTCTGATCTGGTCGCGGCCTCCATTAAAGGCGGTGTGACAGGAACAAGAGGCATTGTCGGCATTTGCTCGATTGTGGCTATGTAGCTGCCATTTGCGACGAAGGAACCTGCCGGTTGTCTAATAAAGGGGTCGGGTGTCGTTGGTGCGCCCAGTCTCTGCGCAGTGCCACCCCTGACCGGCGGGCGCACCGCACGCATCATGCCGCTGACTTCCATCAGCCGTATCGTGCTCATAGAACTCACATCGAAGACATCCAGCGGAATTGCTGCATCAGGGTCATCTCCCACACTGTATTCGCCAGCTATGTCTTGCCATGCCGAAGGAGGCACAGGAGTGGCAGTGATGCTTGGCAAGATGGTGGTAGCGATGGCCTCGATGCCTTTCTCTTCCGGCTTACTGTATATGTGCCGCTTATCAGTCGTTTTGAACTGATGCGGGTGTTTAAATAAACTCTTTGGACGAACTGCTGTGTATTCTGGAAATTCCTGGTTTGGAGACTGCATATAAACCTCATTGAAAGATCTCACTGTTCTATATCGACGAATGTATATGCAGAGAGATAACATTGTCCAGTGAGTACTATAGACTAGTTTCTGATGGAGATATCTTATGTTGCTGAACTATACCAAAGTCCCTGAGAGAGCGTAAGAGTTGACTTTCATCTTCTCTATCTGTTACTATACTAGCGTGGACGGCGGCTGTTACACGGGTAATTGCGGCTGTTCTGCATGTTTGTATTCTCAGGCCGTTCAGCATGACTGGCCTGTGGGGCGGTGTCACGGAGGGATGGCAGAGTGGTCTAATGCGACCGTCTTGAAAACGGTTAGGTGAATAGCCTCGGGGGTTCGAATCCCTCTCCCTCCGCCAGGGGCGGTGTTGCCTGGTTGGTTTCTTTGTACTCCTGTTTCACGGTACAGGATGTCTGGGGGAAAGATCGATTGCGCCAGCAGATGGCAGTGGGCATATGGTGGGGGATGACGGAGCACAGCACCGCGGGGTGTTTGTGCGGCGCAAGGGACACAAGCGATAGTACTCGTTGAGTGTTTCTAATGACGGTCATCGTAATAACTGTTTTCGTAGGGGACTCTTGCGCTACCGGGTGATTCGCGTGGGTGAACCATTGCAGGGGCAGCAAGAGCCGTTTTTGGACGGACGGTGAATTATTGTGTCACTCATAGGTACGTTAGATCAGTTCAGTTTGGCGCACGTGTTACAGCGTATAGAAATGCATGGAAAGACCGGTCGGTGCAAAATCCAGCGGGGGACGCAGTGGGCTGAACTTTATTTTCGCGAAGGCCGGTTGTTGTGTCTCGGTCCAGTGCGCAACAGCGCCTCACTGGGAGAGCGACTACTAGAGAGCGGAGTTATTTCGGCGCAGGCGTTGCAAGAGGCGAAGCAAACGCTTGGGGATGCGCCTTTCAATGAGACCCACATAGCGATTACGCTTATGGACCTCGGACACGTCAGCCGGGATGAGTTGCGGGCGTGGGCCACAAAGGAGGCCAGCGCTATCCTGCAAGCGACGCTCAATTGGTCCGGCGGCGAACTCTATTTTGAAGACGAGGTACCGCCACCCTCCGAGCGCCTGTTGGTATCCCTCTCCGTTACCGCCCTGCTGCCAACTCCTGCTGCTCCTGACCAGAATCCGGCTGTTCGCCCTGCTGCTGTTCCTGCCAGCCCTGTGAATCAGGTACGTCTTGTCCCAACACAAGGAACACACCAATTTGATGTTGAACATAGGCCAACCCCGTTAGAGCCGTCCCAATCTGGTTCTGAAACTGCCCTGGCGTCTCCTGCTCTTCCCGACTCACCGCTACCGGTGGCCAGTCTGCTGGAAGATGTAAGCCTCTCATTCACAGAGTCTCAACCACAAGAACCGGCTCGACCTCAAATCCAGCCTCTCACGCCACTGCGCGTGGACGCTCCTGTACCTTCCCGGCAGATCGATATCTCCTTCTTACGGCCTGAGATGGTGCTGGTACCGGTTGATTTTTCCCGTGTGCGCGGTGGCAATCAGCGACTGCAAATAACACCGGAGCAGTGGCGATTGCTTACCAGAGTGGATAGCCGCACGACGCTGCAAGTAGCCTGCATGGAGTTGGGCTGTATGCCTGCTCAGGTTTGCCAGCTTGCCGGAGAACTCATCGCGGGTGGGCTTGTCACCGTAGCCATGCCCACCGCGACCGTCGACGAGCTTTCACCCGTTTCGCGTGATCTCATCGCATCCGGTTTGGGCAACGGTTATGTTGCTCCCGGTGCAGCCGCGGCTCCTGCCGCTCCCTTTGCGGCAGTCACTCCGACTACCGATGCTCTGCGACCCTCTCACTACCCGGCATTTTCCCAGGTCGAAACGCAGTCGCAATGGGGCAACGGTGGGAATGGAGCGACATTTGTCCCCGGTCGTGGCTGGGTAACAGGCATTACTGGCTCGCAGCCGTTGCTGTCGCTCCCCCCTGGAAGTTCGCCCTACACTGCGAATGCTGCCTACGTTCAGGCAGGAGAGATGCGCTAGCTAGCGTGACTGGCGTGAATAAGGATTTGTGGTCTCAAGCATTCGTAGGGGCGGCGGCTTGTCCCCGTCCGCTAATACCTGGGAATCTGGAAGGAAGCGCGG
>DASTKE010000691.1:0-2771 GCA_035716105.1 Ktedonobacteraceae bacterium
TGGCACGTTTCAGCGTTGTATCCCTATACGACCGCGGGTTCCTCGATCTTGGGGAAGAGGGGGCTGGGAGTGGGCAGCGCGGTGCCGGGCGCGACTGGCGTCAGATGCCATTGCCCCTGCGCGGCCTCGCCCTCGAAGCCCAGGTACTCGTGCAGTTGCTGCGAGGAGAAGGGCAGGTAGGGCGAGAAGAGCGTGTGCAAGCCGCTCAGCACCTGGAGCATTACGTAGATGGTGGTGCCTGCCGCCTCGCGATCTACTTTGATCTGCTTCCACGGTGCTTGCTCGTCCAGATAGCGGTTCGCCGCCCGCGCTACGGCCATGGCCGCGTTGATACCCTCTTTGAGATGGACATTGCCGATCAAGTGGCCGACGAGGGTGAAGCCGCGATCAACCTCCGCCAGGATTTCGCGGTCGGCCTCGCGCAGCGCCTGTGGCTCCGGTACCACGCCGCCGAACTTGCTTTGCAAGAAGGTCAGCGTGCGATGCACGGCATTGCCGTAGGTGGCGACCAGCTCGTCGTTGTTGCGCCGCACCAGTTCTTCATAAGTGAAGTCGGTATCGCGCCCTTCTGGTGCCGTGACCGAGAGATAGTAGCGCAGGGCATCCGCGCTGTAGTGGTCAAGCACGTCTTTTGTCCAGATCACATTGCCCCGGCTGCTGGAGGCTTTTGCCCCGCTCATAGTCATGAACTCGTTGGCCGGCACATCGTAGGGTAGGTTGCGGTTGCCATAGCCGAGCAGCATGGCGGGCCAGATAATCGCGTGGAACGGAATATTGTCCTTGCCGATAAAGTAGTAGGACTTGACCGGCGGCTCTGTCTCGCCAGGAATCCACCAGGTTTTCCAGGCTTCGGGCGTTCCATGACGCTTTGCCCACTCAACGGTGGCCGAGAAGTAGCCGATGACGGCGTCGAACCAGACGTAGATACGCTTATCCTCGTAGCCCTCGATGGGAATTGGCACGCCCCAGTCCAGGTCGCGGGTGATGGCGCGGGGACGCAGACCCTCTTTCAGCCAGTTCATCGCGAAACCCAGCGTATTGGCTCGCCAGTGGCCTTTGCCTTCTGACAGCCACTCCATTAATGGCTCCTGCAACTTCGGCAGGTCCAGGAAGAAATGCTCCGTTGGCTTGATCTCAAGCGCGCTCTCCCTGCTGCCACACAGCCGGCAGCGCGGGTTGATGAGGTCAACTGGATCAAGCGTATGGCCACAGTTATCGCACTGATCGCCACGCGCCGCCGTGTAGCCACAATTGGGACACGTCCCCTCGATGTAGCGGTCGGGCAAGAAGCGGCGGTCGGTCGGACAGTAGGGCGAGAGCATGGTGTCTTTGTAGATATAGCCTCGTTCGTAGAGCCGTAAAAAGAAATCTTGCGTGATTCGATAATGATTTTCTGTGCCTGTCTCCGTGTACAGGTCCCAGGACATGCCCAGCCTATCCCATACCTCACATATCTGCTGGTGATAGCGTGCCACAAATTCACGGGGACTGATGCCCTCGCGCTCGGCATCGACCAGAATGGGGGTGCCATGTTCATCGCTGCCGGAAACCATCAACACGGAGTTTCCGGCCAGTCGATTATAGCGTGCAAACGTGTCGGCGGGCAGGTACGCGCCGACGATCTGTCCGACGTGCGTGGAGCTTTTCGCATAGGGCCACGCGACGCAGACAAGAATATGCTCATTCATATAGTCATTCCTCACATGCCAATATATCGTGCATAGACAGAGCGTGCGACCTGTTCGTCGTCGGTGCCTTTAATGATCGCACGCGCATCGGGGAAGATGGTCATTTCATACCCATCGACCAGAAAGCGTAACAGGAACTCGTTGTAGTTGACTTCGCCAGCCGGTCGCAGGCGCTCGGCGAGTTCGGCGAGATTGAGCGAAACCCTGGGCAGGTCAGGGCGTTTGGCGGCGCGTACCTGCACGGCATTGCGCCCACAGAGACTGGTGCTGTAGCTGCCACTGAGCGTATCGAGAAACTCGAAGTGATGCTGCCCGCAGGCGGGACAATCGGGCTGGCGCGGCAGTTCGATGCGGTCGCAGGTATTCTCCCACACGTCCATCCAGAACATCGCCCGGCTGATCTTGTCGCTGTTGAGCAGAATTTTCAGAGCCTCGGTCGAAGCCACGCCCGTAATGGCCCCTACAATGCCGTTGAGCACGCCCGCCGTATCGCAGGTGGGAGTGGTACCAGGCAAGGGCATTTCTGGGAAGACGCAGCGCAGGCAGGGCGTTTCGCCGGGAAGGATATTCATGGTCACGCCATACGAGGCGATGACGCCGCTATAGATCCACGGGCGCTGGTATTTCACACACACGTCGTTGAGCAGGTAACGGGTCTCAAAATTATCGGTGGCATCCAGCACCAGGTCAGTGTCGCGTACCAGCGTCTCGATGCCATCGGCGTTGATGTCTTCAACCAGCGCCTCGATCTTCGTCTCACTGTTCATGCGCCGCAACTTCTCCGCAGCCGCGACAACTTTGGGCAGCCGCCGTGCCACGTCCTCTTCATCGAAGAGCACCTGTCGCTGCAAATTGTTCATCTCGATAAAGTCGCGGTCAGCGATGGTGATACGCCCGATACCGGCCCGGCACAGGTTGTTCGCCAGCACCGTTCCCAAAGCGCCGCAGCCAATAATCGTCACGGACGCATTCCGCAGCCGCTCCTGGCCCGTTTTTCCAATCGGTCCAAAGAGGGTCTGCCGTGAGTACCGGTCGAGTTCTGATAGGATAGCCATGCTTTTTCATCTCCATCCAGGGCAACGT
>DASTKE010000692.1:0-4372 GCA_035716105.1 Ktedonobacteraceae bacterium
CAAATCGGCCTGTCCTGTGATGGCGGGAAAGGCGATATGAGCGCTCATCACGCTTTCAGCACCAGCCTCGATGCCAGCGCGGAAGGGTACTAATTCGACGTTTTCCAGGCGTTGCAGCGAGAAGGGGAGCGTTGGCAGCGAAAGATGCGAGTCTACGGCGGTATCGCCGTGACCGGGGAAATGTTTGAGTGTGGCAATCACGCCTGCTTCACGATATCCGCGCACAGCTGCCGCCGCGAGGCGCGCAACCTGATGTGGGTCTTCGCCAAAGGAGCGCACACCGATCACCGGATTAGCCGGATTGTTGTTCACATCGACGACGGGCGCGAGGTTCATGTTGAGGCCCAGCGCTCGCAGTTCGCGGCCCGTCGCCAGCGCCACGTCATAGACCATCTGCTCCGAGCCAACAGCGCCCAGCGCCATATTGCCCGGAAACTGCGTCGCACCTCGTCCCAGGCGCTGCACCATTCCATTCTCCTGGTCAATGGCGATGAGCAAGGGATAGCGATGCCCGGCGGTATGCGCGATGTCTTGCAAGCTGCGCGTCAATTCAAGCACCTGCCTGGTATCCCGCACGTTGCGCGAAAAGAGGATGATGCCGCCCACTCTGTACCGCGAGATCATGTCGATGATCCCTTGTGAGGGTTCCGTTCCCGCGAAACCCACCATAAATAGCTGACCGATCTGCTCTTCTAATGTCATCTCATTAAGGGCAATGGGTATCATTTTGCACGCTCCTCTGACATGTGGCTCATTGCAGAGCATCCAACGCGGCTCGCAGCACGTCGCCATGTTTTGCCAGTTGCTCCCTGGCCGTCTGCGGCTCGATATGCGCACACCCAACCAGAATGGCCGTTTTGACCTCGTCGTTGGAAGCCGCCAGCAGTGCCTCGGCGGCGGCGGTATCCAGCCCTGTTGCCTGCTGGACAATGGTGAGAGCGCGGCGGCGCAATTTGAGGTTCGTCGCCTGCACATCCACCATCAGGTTGCCGAAGGTCTTGCCAAGCAGAATCATCGTTCCCGTGCTCAGCATATTCAGCACCATCTTCTGCGCCGTGCCAGCCTTCAACCGCGTCGAGCCGCTAATCACCTCCGGCCCCACGACCGGAGCAATCATGATCTCCACCTCGTGTTCAAGTGGCGTCTGACTATTACAGGCCAGGCCAATGGTCAGCGCGCCGTGCGCCTTTGCGTGGGCAATGGCCCCCAGAACATAGGGTGTGCGCCCACTGGCCGCGATGCCAACAACAGTATCCGCCTCCGTAATGTCCAGCCGTTCCGCGTCGGCACGGCCAGCCTCGACGCTATCCTCAAGGTCTTCCACCGATTGCCAGAGGGCAAACTCGCCACCTGCTATGCGGCCCATCACCCGTTCCTGGGGCAGATTGAAGGTGGGCGGACATTCGGCGGCATCCAGAGCGCCCAGGCGACCGGAGGTTCCCGCGCCGAAATACAGCAGCCGCCCACCCCGCCGCATCCGTTCCGCTATCGCTTCGATGGCCCTGGCAATGGAAGGCAGTTCGTGTTGAACGGCTCGCGCGACTTTCGCATCCTCCGCGTTCATCGCCTGCACAATCTCCAATGGACTCATGCGGTCAATGTGTACTGTTGCTGGATTCACGCCCTCGGTTTCCAACCTGCTAAAAGGTTGTCCTGCGGCCATTTCTGCCTTCGGTTCGGATGACATAAGCTCTGTACCTCCGGTCTTGCTCTTGTTTGTTAACACGTTCTAAAAACCTGGGGTATTTTATCTGACTGCTCACCGCTACGCGGCTCGCATCCGGTTTTGTTTTTGGGAACAGTGACTGTTTGCTTTAGGCAAACAGTCACTGTTCCCAAAAACAAAACCGATCAAGGCATCAATTGTTCTCGCTTCATCTGTGTGTAGAAGGTGTATTTGTTGCCACGGTAGACGGATCTGGCGTACTCTATGGGCTGGTTGCGGTCGGTGTAGGTGATACGGCGTATGAAAAGCACGGCGCTGCCGACAGGCACCTTGAGCAGTTGCGACTCCTCGTTGCCAGCCAGACCGGCCTCTAACTCTTGCTCAGCCTCCATCAGCGGCAGACCATATTGTGTCTCAAGCTGGCGATAGAGCGAGTTGTGTTCCAGGTCTTCTTCCAGCAAGCGCTCGCAGCCGTGAAAGTGCAGTTGCGACAGTTCAACGGCCAGAGGTTCGCCATCGGCGAGGCGCAGCCGTTGCAAGCGGAACACCGGTTCCTGCGGCTTGATACGCAGCCGTTCAGCCGTGTCCTCGTCCGCCGGGAGCATCGAGGCGGAGAGCACTTTTGTACCCGGCTTTTGCCCGCGTGCGCGGATATCCTCGGTGAAACCGGTAAGACGCATCAGTTGCTGTGTGACCTTGCGCTGGCTGACAAAGGTTCCCTTGCCCTGCTCACGATAGAACATGCCTTCGTTTACCAGGTCGGTAATAGCCTGGCGGGCCGTCATGCGGCTGATGCCATACTTCTCACCCAGTTCGCGCTCAGAGGGAATCAAATCGCCCGGCTTCCACTCGCCGGTGCGAATCTTTTCCCGCATGATCTCTTTCAGCTGGTAATATCGGGGTACGGGGCTATTCCGGTAAATCGCACTCATAACATTCCACAACCTTTCCCGCGGGTACACAAAAGCGTCCCATTACTTCCGTATAGAGCGTAGGGGCCTACAACTATTTTACGCATACCGGCGATGTTTTATGTTACTCTACAAGACACAACGAGGTAAGACCACCGCCGCGTTACCATGTTCACTGCACACACCTCGCAACACCTCCACCAATGGCTTGATTCCCTCGCGCCGATATGGTATGAAGTAATGGTATAATTGGTATGTTGTATAGACCAGTCTCTATCACTACCAATATTTCCATATTTTCGTGCGAATGTCAAGGGGACGCAACCCGAATTGCCCCTCTTTACGTGTTTTCCGCTGGAACCAGTACGTCAGACAAAGGAGAAAGAGCCTATGAGGTTTACGTTACGCAACGCTCGCCTGGTGGACGCCACAACCGATATTCCTGACGGGAGCATTACCATTGACGGTACACTCATCCAGGCTGTCAGAGATGCATCTGAGGACGAGGCCAGGGGAACGGGTGGGAGAGGTGAGACGATGGAGACAACGGGCAAAAGCATCGATGCAGCCAACATGATCGTCATGCCAGGATTTATCGATGTGCATACCCATGGCGGCGGCGGCTTCAACCTGCATACGCCCGACGTAAACGAGATTCGCTCGTATGCGCGTTGGGTACCGCAAACCGGCGTGACCTCCTTTCTGGCCGGCGTCGTTGGTATTCCCGGCGCGTTGCCGGAAGAACAGTTGCAAGCGGCAGTGCAGGCAATAGAGAGTTTCGGGCATCAAGCACCTGCCGCCGAATTGCTGGGCATCCATCTGGAAGGTCCCTACATCAGCTTGCACCGACGCGGAGCGCACTCACCGGAATGGTTGCGCAAACCCGATCCCGCGGAAACGGAACGAGTGCTCGAACTGACGCGGGGACACCTGCGCATCGTCACGCTGGCCCCAGAACTGCCGGGCGCGCCAGCCATGATCCGGCGACTGGTCGAGGCGGGCGTGACCGTCAGCATCGGCCATACCGACGCAACTTACGAGCAGGCTTGTGAAGCCATCCAGCTTGGCGCGACGCATATGACACACTGCTTCAACGCTATGCGCCCCCTGCACCACCGCAATCCGGGACCCATCGCCGCCATCGTGCAAAACGCGAAGGTACGCGGGGAGTTGATTGCCGACGGTGTGCATGTTCACCCGGCCATCATGAACGTGCTGGTGAAGGCGCTGGGGCCAGAACGTACCATCGTTATCACTGACGCCCTCGCCGCCGCCGGTATCGATGATCCCACCTTTGAATTTGCCGGACAGCCCGCTCACGTCATCTGCGGGGCCGCCCACCTCGCCGACGGCACGCTGACCGGTAGCGTGCTCACAATGGACCGGGCCCTACGCAACATGCTCACGATGACCGAAGCGACCTTACCGGAGGCGGTCGGGATGCTGACCACCAATCCCGCGCAGGCCATCCACGTCGACAATCGCAAAGGCTGCCTGCAAAGCGGCTACGACGCCGACCTGCTGATCTTCGACGCCGACCTGAACCTCCAGGCCACCATCTGCTGCGGCACCCTTGCCTTCGCCACCGATACATGGCGCGAACGCCTCTCTGAATTGTAAAAACGTGCGAACGGGCAGGACGCTTGTTCGTTGCGTCCTGCCCGTTCGCACGTTTTTACAACGTTTTTGTTACTTTGTGTAATCCTCTTGGCACGTCGGGGTTCAAGCCTTTACTGAGGGCGAGATGGAGGGCCATGAGTTGGCCGGGGAGAATGGCGACAATGGGGCTGAGCCA
>DASTKE010000693.1:0-3581 GCA_035716105.1 Ktedonobacteraceae bacterium
GTTTCAAGCACCAGCGTTTCGACGGCCTGTGAGGGGTCGCGAGGCGTGGTGAGCGTTTTGCCGACCGCGAAGCTGCCACTGGCATCGTCAAAGACGACGAGGTCGGTGAAAGTGCCTCCAATATCCACGCCGATCCGGTGCTGGCCAGTGGAACCTTCCATTACTCGACCTCTATCTTTGGGTAGCGGCTCAATGGGAAAATATCGACCTGCGGCGAGCGCTGCTGCGAGAGCAGACCGCCGTCAACGGCCAGTATATGACCGGTGATGTAGCTGGCGTCGTCCGAAGCGAGAAAGACGGCTGGACCGGCCATTTCTTCGGCTTCGCCCACGCGCCCAAGCGGGATGGTCTCGCCTCGCTCCTGCTTCACCTCTGGCGACATGCCCTGCGTATCAATCGAACCGGGGATGAGGGCGTTCACGCGAATGCCATACGGGGCAAGGTCGATAGCCATTGCCCTGGTAAGCGCTTCTATGCCGCCCTTTGATGCATCATACGCGGCCATTGCCCGGTGGGAGCGCGTGGCTCCTCCGCTGGACATGTTGATGATGACACCATGATGATGGCGCACCATGATGTGGGCTGCACGCAGCGAACAGAGAAAAACGCTTTTCAGGTTTGTTGCCAGGACGCGATCCCACCAGGTTTCATCCCCCTCAAGAAAGTGGCGCTCGACATTGATGAGACCGGCGTTGTTGACCAGCACATCCAGCGTGCCAAAGCGTCCAAGTATATCGTCAAATAAGCGGTCAACCGCGCCCTTATTCGAAACGTCGGCCACGACCGCGACGGACAATCCACCGTCAGCGGCAATCGCCTGCGCTGTAGCTTCAGCGCCCTGCTCGTTGACATCGTTGACGACGACCTGCGCCCCCTCATCGCCAAAACGCAGCGCAATGGCGCGGCCTATACCATGCGCCGCCCCCGTCACCAGCACCACTTTGTTGGTAAAGCGTTTCTCCATGAATGTCGTATCCTTTCCCTCTCGCCCGCTTGTCTGAGCCAGAATCTACCTGCCATCAGTATATCTCATTTGGGCTTCGCTCTGCCTGAGTCCCGACGCGGAACACACGGGGATGATTCTTGACACAGCACGCTTTGGAGGCGCTTATGCCTTATGAATAAGAGGGAGTGTGAACCAGAAGGTTGAGCCTTGTCCTGACGGATGAAAAAGTCAGGAAGGATCCCCAAACCTCTCCCAGGGAATCGCGAACTCCAGGATCATGGCCACGAGAATGCCCATCACCAGCCCGTTCTGTATCAGTGAGCGCACGATGTCGGGGATTGTGCTGAATGCCGTCGAGGGGATAAGCATCAGCGACAGGCCAAGCAGCACCGGCAGCGCGATACGATAGATTGTCTTGAACGTGAACTTCATGCCTTCCAGCTGGTTCAGGCCGGAGCCGAACAATTGCAAATAGGCCACGAACAGTACGGCATCGCCTACGCTCACCGGCAGCGAGGCAAACAACTGGCCGAGCGCCGGAATCAGGCCGAGCAGGATGAACAGCGCCGCGCCGAGCAGGAAAGGCGCACGGTTGAAGATGCGCGTCGTGCGCAAAAAGCCGAAGGAGGAAACATACGGCGCGTATGGCACGATGCCGAAGAGACCGGAGACGAGAGAGCTAAAGCCCGTTACGATCAGTGAGCGGCGGTATTGTGTAGATGAAACGTCCCTCTCGAACAGGGTTTTCGCCCCCTCCAGCGCCGCGAAGGTGTTGCTCAGACTGATCAGGCCCGTCAGCATAACGGTGATCAGTAGGCCGATATTGAAAGCCAGTCCGCCCCAGGGCAGATTGGCGAACAGGGCATTCCCGGCAGGAACCAGCGGGGCAGCCTTGCCAGGAAAGAGCAATACGAAGGCGATCCAGCCAACAATGATACCCGTCAGGATGGCGAAATTGCTGAGCAATCCGCGTCCAAAGATGCTCAAAAGCAGCACCAGCACAACCAATCCCACAGAGAGCAGGGCGATACCAGGCTCGATATACGTGCTGGCGGAAAGCCCAAGCATTCCCTTGAAAAATATCCCGCACAATTGCGCCCCCAACAGGAAATAAAAGGTGCTGGTGACAACCGGCGGGAAGAGGAGACGCAGCCACCAACCCAGACCCGTTACACCAAGCAGAATAATGATCAGCCCGCTCAGGATGATCCCTGCTTCCAGCGTTCCGCCTAGCACGCTCAACGATTGACCCGATGCCTGCGCACTGGCGGCAAGACTCAAGATCACACCCCACCACAGGCCAGCCGAGCCTTCCATGAGGGGCAGCCGGTGTCCAATCGTTCCCTGTAGAATGCACGCGATGCCGGTGTAGATGAACGCTCGCTCAAGCGAGGCGGTAATGACGGCGGGCGGCTGGTGAAAAGCATAGCCGATAGAGAGAGGGATCACCACGATGTTCGCGAACATGAAAAACAGCCATTGAACACCAGCCAGCGCGGTGGTAACAGGCGAAATGCCACGGTCAGGCGGTCTTTGCAATGAGCGCTCCTTATTTCATTTCTACCGCTCCTACATCCCCATCCGCGGCCTGTACTGAATCGCCTCAGCCACATGATTCGCCATAATCATATCACTACCCGCCAGATCAGCAATCGTCCGCGCCAGCTTGAGGACGCGATGATAGGCTCTGGCTGAGAGGTGCAGTTGCTGGGTAGCGGCTTTGAGCAATTTTTCGCCGGAGGAGTCGGTCTGGCAGAAGTCGCGCACCTCGTTGGGTCCCATCTCGGTGTTGCAGGTCAGCTTCGTGCCTTTGAAGCGCGTCAGTTGGCGCTCGCGAGCGGCTTGCACGCGGGTGCGGACGGTGGCCGAGGTCTCGGCCTGCCGCTTGTCGGCCAGTTTCTCGTAATCGACGCGAGGAACTTCGACGTGGATGTCGATGCGGTCGAGCAGCGGGCCGCTGATGCGCTTCTGGTAGCGAGCAATAGCCATTGCTGAGCAACTGCATTCTTTCACTGGATCGCCGTAATAGCCGCAGGGACAGGGATTCATGGCGGCAACGAGCATGAAATTGGCGGGGTAGGTGATGGTTCCCTGCGCACGTGAGATGGTCACAACCTTGTCTTCCAGAGGTTGGCGCAACACTTCGAGCACGTTCTGACCGAATTCGGGGAGTTCGTCGAGGAAGAGCACACCGCGATGCGCGAGGCTGATTTCACCGGGACGTGGCAGTCGCCCACCGCCAACCAGTCCCGCGTGGCTGATGGTGTGGTGCGGCGCACGGAAGGGACGTTGCAGGACAAGCGGTACATCAGAAGGCAACATGCCGCTAACACTATAAATCTTGGTGACATCGAGTGCCTCTTCGATGAGCATACGCGGCAGGATAGAGGGCGTGTGTGGGATCCCAGAATTAGTGTCGTTGGTGCCATCATTAGTGTCGCTGGTTGACAAGTTTAGTGACGCTACGCTCTTCCTATTGGTCACGCCGTAGATCGATGAATGCTTCTATTTGTCCCAAATGTGGAAATATTTTCGGGAGTTCTGCGGGATAAAGAACTGTTTCTACGGATTTCCTCCGCTCCTCGGGCGAGCGAACTCTGGGATTGCGGAAGAGAGATCTGTCATTTTCTTTGGT
>DASTKE010000694.1:0-2126 GCA_035716105.1 Ktedonobacteraceae bacterium
ATAGCCAGCGCGTCCGCCTCTTCCGGCACGGCCACGCGCACAATCTCGCAGCCAACCTCTTCCAGGCGATGAATCTGCGCCACCGTGCTCTCAACGTCGCGGGTGTACGTGGTCGTCATAGATTGCACCGCGATGGGCGCATCGCCACCAATCGCTACATTGCCGACATGTATCTGCCGGGTTTTCCGTCGCATAATGAATTACTCCGTTTTCTGTAGGCTGCCACCCACGTAAACCAGCTACACGGGCGGGCGCTCTGAATCGCGCCCCTACAGTTGATTGATTAACTGCCCCAATGCATAATGTCACTAACAGTGATAACAACCATCAGGGTCAATAATATTGCCATACCAACAAGATTGATGATGCCTTCCCGCTCCGGCTTCAGTCGTTTGCCGCCGCGCAGGAGTTCAATCACTATTAAGAGGATGCGTCCACCGTCAAGAGCGGGGAAAGGCAGAATGTTAATGATTGCCAGGTTCAGGCTCAGCACCGCCGTCAGGCTGAGAATCGGCCACCAGCCCAGGTCGGGAATGGTCTGCGCCACCTCGCCCGTGATCTTCACGATACCTACTGGCCCGGCAAGCTGCGGCTTCACCGCACCCGCGATCATCATGCCGATCTGACTGATAAAATCGCCCGTCACAGTGAAGGTGTGGACAACGCCCTTGAACGGCGCTTGCCAGGCGGGTGAACTGACGAAGACGATCTTCTCTTCAACGCCCATCGGCCCCTGGCCCTCCGGCGGGTGTACGCGCACATTCACCGTCGTCGGAATCGGAGTTTTCTGGCCTTCGTGCCGGATGACCATTTGCACCGGAACTTCTGCCTGCTTGCTATTGGCCGCAATAATACTGGTTACGTCATTTTGTAGATCGGTGAAGAGGCTCACCGGTTGCCCGTTGACCGAGAGGATGGTATCGCCCGGACGCATACCTGCCGCCGCCGCCGGAGAACCAGGTACCACCTTGCCGATCACGGCGGGATAGGTTGGCTCTCCCAGTGTATAGGCAATGGTGAAGAGCACCATCGCCAGGATCACGTTCATGGTGACGCCTGCGACAAGCACGATGATGCGCTTGCCAGCCGTTTTCGAGGCGAAACTCCCCGGATCATATTTGCCATCTTCGCTGTACATATCGCCATTTTCGCCCGGCATACGCACAAAACCGCCGAGGGGCAGCAAGTTGAGCGAATAGATGGTGTGATGCGGAGGCTGCTCGCCTTCATACGTCTCACTCACACCGCCGCTTGTGCCACCAAAGGGCGTTTGCTTCAGAAGGCTACCTTCCTCGTACTCATCCTCCGCGTTGTGGCCACCACCAAACCAGATGACGCGCCAGCCACCGCTGTCTTTCTTCTGAATACCAACCAGGCGCGGCGGGAAGCCGAGACCAAATTCTTCGACGCGAATACCGGCCCATTTGGCCGTGATGAAGTGGCCGAACTCATGCACGAGAATACAGAGGCCAAACACAGGGATGGCCGCTAACAGGTACCAGTTATTCATAACACCTCACTCTTCGCTGCACTCAGTTCTCGTGCGGTTCTCCGCGCCCAGGCGCATGTATCGAGAATGGTCTCGATATCGGGCTGCTCAACGGATTGATGACGCTCCAGTACAGCTTCTATCAATGTGGCAATGTCCAGAAAGCCAATCTTGCCTGCCAGGAAGAGGGCAACCGCCTCCTCATCCGCACCCACTAACGCGCTGGGATAGCTGCCTCCGCGCTTTCCCGCCTCTACCGCCAGCCGGAAACAGGGAAAACGCTCGCTGTCCAGTTCCTCAAAATGCAGTTGGCCCACGTCGGCCCAGTTCAGTTCGCGCAGCAAGCCGGTACCCTGGGTGTTCAAGCGTTCAGGGTAGCTCAGCGCGTGCAGGATGGGCAAATGCATGGTGGGCAAACTGGCCTGCATCTTGATCGAGCCATCAATAAACTCGACCATCGAGTGAATGATGCTCTCCGGTTGAACGACAACCTCGATACGGTCATAGGGGATATCAAAGAGCCAGCGCGCCTCAAGCACCTCTAAGCCTTTGTTCATCAACGTCGCACTGTCTATGGTGATCTTCGTCCCCATCTGCCATGTCGGGTGCGCCAGCGCCTGCTCGACCGTGACAGAAC
>DASTKE010000695.1:0-2956 GCA_035716105.1 Ktedonobacteraceae bacterium
GTTGGAAGGCCGCGCCGGTTCCAGTGGAAACAGTCAGATAGGCGCAGCGGTCGATGTCACGAATCGAGCCGAATTGCTTCTCGGCTAGCAGTCCGCACACAGTATCATGCGCCAGGCGGATAGGGCAGGAGAAGCGCTCAAACATATCCTGAGCAAACGGCTTCCCGACATAGGCAGGCAGATTCGGCGCGACCAGCACCGAACGCCCATCTTTCGCGATGCGCCCTCCAATAGAGACGCCAATACCGCTGAACGGCACCGCCCCATACCCCTGCAGCGTTTCCTCAATGGCCCCAAGCTGCTGCTCATAGTCCGGCTGAGTAGGAAATTTCCCGATCAATGTCACCTCCGGCACATTCAGCGATGCCAGGGTGCCAATGCGCGTATTGGAGCCACCGATATCGATAGCTATATACATACCTTTATTCACCTTTACACGCTTGATTCTATCGTATCATTCATTAACTTCCGCGGACATCGTTCCTTCGTTTTAAGTTTGCAAGCTGCTCTGGTGCGCCGACGACGATAATGGTGTCGCCGACATCGATACGAGCCTCTTGCCTTGTCACCGGTACCAATTTACCCGCCTTTTTTAGCGCTACGATCATCGTGCCATCATTCATCATATTCTGCGCATTCACCATCGTTTTACCGACAAGTGGCGATACCGGAGCCAGGATCACTTCCTGTGCCGCAAGCTCGATATTCCCCGCCTTCGTGACCATGTCAAAAAACTCTACTACCCCGGGCTGGAGGGCAAGATTTGCCATACGATGGCCACCAATAGTATAGGGTGAAAGGACACGGTCAGCACCTGCCAGTTTGAGTTTCTCCTCTGTATCAGTATGATTTGCCCTCGCTACAATAAAGAGCTTATCGTTCAGATGGCGAGCGGACAACGTAATGTAAATATTATTTGCATCATTATCTGTAGCCGCGAGCAACCCCTTTGCTCGCTGAATACCCGCCTCGCGCAGCACCTCATCGCTTGTCGCATTCCCCTGGATGGTGAGATACCCCTGCTGAATACAGCGCAGGGCCGATTGTTCATTCTCATCTATTACAACAAAGGGAATCTGCCGGGTCGCGAAATCTTCGACGACCTGCAAACCAACACGCCCAAAACCGCATACAATATAATGATTACGCAAGGCAGCAATTTTGTTATCCATGAAGCGCCTCCTGATTGCCCGGTTCAGGTGTCCCTCGATCATAAACTCCATCCCTACCCCAAAGGTGTAGAGGAGAGAGCCTACACCTAAGACCAATACAACGAGCGTGAATATTCGACCCGGCACAGAAAGAGGGTGAACGACACTGCCTACAGTAGCCATCATATCGACTGTCGTATAGAGAGCATCTATAAACGAGAGATGTTCGATGTACATGTAGCCAGCGGTACCCAGGATAAGTACACCAATTACCCAGAAAATAGCTATTTTCAGATGGCGAAAAGCTTCCGGGGTCTTCATAGGCACTGACCTTTACAGCAATGCTCTCTTTCATTGGAGACAGAGAACCACCTGTGGCCCTCTAGTCATCTATGTTAGAATTGTATTATGAAAGCAATCAGAATGTACAGACCACTCTAGAATAGAGAGCGGCTGCTACCTTTTTCAGGAGTACAACGAACCAACTATGACCCAACAGACACGCACACCCGGAACATATGGTCTGGAAGAGATCGAGGCCAGCCAGCTTGAGGCGTGGCCCAACTCGAACCCGGAGCGCGATTACGTCGCGCACATGGAGATGCCAGAATTTACCTGCCTCTGCCCGCGCTCAGGCTTTCCCGATTTCGCCACCATTATCCTTGATTACGTACCGGATCAGTCCGTCGTGGAACTGAAAAGCTTGAAGCTGTACATCAATAAGTTTCGCAACACGCATATCAGCCACGAGGCTGTTACCAACCAGATTCTAGATGATCTGGTGACCCTGCTCAACCCGCGCTGGATGCGCGTCGTCGCTGACTTCACGGTGCGCGGCAACATCAAGACCATCATCTTCGCCGAACACGCCCAGCCCGACTACAACGGGCCACGCCCTGAGTACCGCCGCTACCTGCCCGGCACTGGAATGTAAAAGAGTCTGCAACAGCAAGCGGGCGTTCAATTGCTCTGGCAAATTGAACGCCCGCTTGCTGTTGTAATTAACTCTCCGCGCCGCGCTGCCGGAACAGGATCGGGCTGAAGTTGGTGTGGTAATCGTAGGTATCAAGGTTCTCGCGCCGTTTGAGAAAACCCACCACCAGATAGGTAAAGGGCGTGGCGACAATCTCATAGACGACCTTGAACACCCACTGCGTCAGGATGGCTTGCAGCATCTGGGCAGGCGGAATGACTCCCCAGAAAGTGATGGTGATAAAGATCAGCGTATCAAAACCTTCGCCGATCAGCGTCGAGCCTATCGTGCGCGTCCAGAGCCAGCGCCCGTTGGTCGCGATCTTGAGCCGGGCGAGCACGAACGAATTGGTGAACTCGCCAACCAGGTAAGCGACAAACGAGCCGAGCAGCAGCCGCGGTGTAAAACCCAGAATGGCACTGTACGCGGCCTGCCCCGTCCAGAAAGGCGCGGCGGGCGCGATGCCGCCAATGTAGATAGCGATGACCGTCAGCAGGTTGCACGCGAAGCCCAGCCAGATGACACGCCGGGTCGCGGCATAGCCATAGACCTCGGTCATTACATCACCGAAGAGATAGCTGAGTGGAAAGACGATGATACCGGCAGGCACCAGAAACCCCAGCAGCAGAATGAGCTTGACGGCAATGATATTGGCCGTAATAAGACAGGTAACAAAAACGGCGGCAATTACCACGAACCAGAATGAAACTTTCAAGGGAAACGACTCCTTTATTTATTTTGGCAATGAAACTCACCCGCTATTTCACTTCATGCGCAAGAAACCGTAGGGGCGATGCCTTGTGCTCGCCCGCGGCTTGCAGAGGTCGGCCAT
>DASTKE010000696.1:0-4642 GCA_035716105.1 Ktedonobacteraceae bacterium
CAGTCACAGTCAAGGCCACCGGTGCAGGCGCACGCATCAATGCAGCAGTCGCAAACGATGGGCAACCAGTACATGACAGGCGGCATCTCACTGCACGGTGAGGAGGGTTGGTGGCCGCACGGTATCCAGCAGACCGGCCCGCTGCCAGTGGTGAACCTGTACGGTCGCCAACCTTTCGGCCAGACGCTGCCGCTCACGCCAGGAGCGATGGAGATTGCGCAGCCAGGAGCGCGGCAAACGGGCTGGAAAGCGCTGCTCGGCCATCCCGCGATGAAGGTGGCGCTTGGCCTGCTGGTTGGGATCGGCCTGCTTTTCCTTGTATCGAAGTTTGTGAACATAGGTGAAACCGTCGCCATCCTGAAACAGAACCTGACCACGCCGCGAGGCATACTACTGGCGCTGCTATCGGGCGTGGCCTTTCTGCTGGCCTTCTCCATTCGCGGCGTGCGCTGGAAGCTCTTCCTGAACCCCGTCGGCAAGATTAGCACCTTCAAGGCCATCCAGCTTTTCCTGGTGGGTATCTTCCTGAACTTCCTGCTGCCCATACGCGGCGGAGAAGTGGCGAAAAGTCTGATGCTCAAACGCATTGCCAACATTCCCGTCAGCAAATCGCTGCCCACCGTGGCGATGGATAAGGCGCTTGACCTCATGCCCGCGCTGTTCATCATGGCCATCGTGCCGCTGCTGGGCATTCAGATGGACATCAAGCTGTGGGCCGTGCTTGGCCTCGTCGGTGGGCTGCTCATCGGCCTGATATTCTTTGTCGGCCTTGCCGCCTGGAAGCGCAACGCCGCCATTTCCCTGCTACAAAAGATCACGGGCCTTTTACCAAAAGGCCTCGGCGGCAAGATCGAGGGTTTCGCCACCGGCTTCGTCGATTCGCTGCTCATGGGGGCCAGCCAGCCGCGCATCTTCATCCCGGCCATACTGCTCACCTGCGTCGCCGTGATCTTCGACGGCCTGTTTGCCATGCTTGCCTTCTGGACCATCGGCTATCCCATCCCCTTCGGCACGGCCATCTTCGGCTACACCGTCTACAACATGTTCTACATCCTGCCCACGCCGCCCGGACAGGTCGGCAGCAACGAGGTCGTTGGCCTGCTCGTCTTCGCCGGTCTGCTGCACCTGCCAGCCAACAAAGTGACCGCCATGTTCGTCTTCTCCCACCCCTGGGCCGCGCTGCTCATGTGTGCCACCGGCATGGCCTGCCTCAGCGCCCTCGGCCTCACCCTTTCCAGCGCCATGAAAGTCCAGACCGGGGGGAATAATGAGGAAGCACAACAGGCAAAGAAGTAACAAGGTGCCTTTTTCTCCCTCTTCACTGGCCGCAACAAAATGAACCACACCCTCGGAGGTAAGCACCTTTTTCGTTACTATATACGTCGGCCTTCGATGAGTTACCGTTACGTGCCGCATCGGCTCACTTCATAAAGGGTTTGTTTATGGTATAGTACAGGAACATCAACTGAGATAGCGGGTAGGCACACTATCAGGAGCACAAAACTTGAATACAGATGATATTCTATCCAGGCTTCCTCCAGAGGCGGCAGCGCTTGTAAAAGAGGCCAGGCAGCGCTTCAGTAGTCCTGAAGCATTGAATACCTGGCTGCTCACACCAATATCCCCCGGTGGCAAGAGGCCGATTGATCACTTGATAGCAGGAGAACACGCTATCTTTCGGAGCTTCCTGCAGCGAGTGCAAACCGGGCAAGAGATGTTTCGCATCCTTTCATCTGGTAAGCAGGCGGCTATAGAGCGTCCCAGAGAAAGGCTTAAGGATGCTATGAAGCGACTCAAGCCGTACAAGGATGGCGGTTAGGGACGTACATTATCAGATTACCGACCTGAGCCAGGGAGCTACACCAGGCCGGGGAAGAAGTCTTTCTTGATCTGGCTGTGTTTGACGTACATGTTTTTCAGGGTGGACTCTCATCTCCACATGCCTGTACGGCGGCGCGGCTCACCTTCAGGAGCCAATACTATTCACGTCTGACCGCCTGCACCTGGACTCAGTGTATTTGAAGTATATCAAAAAGCAAACAGGAATCTGTAAAAAATTGTAAAGACTTGCCCTCCTCAGCAGAGAGTAGCGGAGAGCGCGGCTATTTCGTGTACTGTATAGAGGGCATATAGAACTTTGTCAAACGTGAATCGACGGGGATACTGCACCCGCCTGGGGATTTCGTAGGGGCGACCACCAGGGTCGCCCGCGCCAGGAGCGTAGCAACTGGCTATCGGTTTCGGCAAGCGCGCCAGGAGCGTAGCAACTGGCGCGGGCGACCATCAAGGTCGCCCCTACGTTCGTTTCCTGGCAGCATTGATTTGTGAAAGTTTATAAGCAGAACTGAAAATGAGCAGGGAGCAGAGAGTATGGATTTGTTGGATAGCACACCAGCAGGCGAACAGAATCAAAGTCAGAATTGGAATCGGGGAGGAGAGCGGGTAGTGGTTTCGGGCGGGCCGGTCTTGCTCGAAGGCATGTTGAACGGCCCACCTGATGCCCGCGCTATTGTTGTATTTGCGTATGACCGTATGGCGCAACAGGAGAACATAGAGGGCGCGCTGACCGCGCTGGCGCGGGTGGACCAGCAGGCAGGCTTTGTCACCCTTTCGGTCAATCTGCTGACACCGGAGGACGAAGCACTGGACCGGTCGACCGGTTTCTTCCGTGAAAACGTCGAGGTGCTGCACCAGCGCGTGATCGGCATCGCCAACTGGTTGATCGACAACGCCTCCAACTATCAGGGCATCAGCATCGGCTACTTCGGTGTGGGCGTGAGCGGAGCCGCCATTCTGGCTGCAGCAGAGGCCCGACCCGATGCCGCCCATGCCATCGTCGCCATCGACCCGCGTACCGACCTGGTGCGTTCAAAGCTTTCCCAGGTCGCCACGCCCACGCTGCTCATCGCCGGTGAAGACAACAGCGCCGCCGGGCAGAGGAGCCGCGAGGCGCTTTCCCTGCTCTCCAGCGATACCACGCTGGACAGTGTAGCCGGGATGAAAGAACTCGGCCTCAAAAACCGGTTGCTGCTCATCCAGGGCATCTCGAACATCTTTGACAACCAGCAGGCGCTACAAACCGTCGGTCAGCAAGCTTCTGAATGGTTCACGAAACACCTGATATAGAACCGTTCGATCAACAAAGAAGGCCACCAGGCGTTTAGGTGCGCTTCGCGCACCTAAACGCCTGGTGGCCTTCTTTGTTGATCGAACGGTTCTGTCAAAAAGGCAAGCACGGCCTCGTTGAACGCCTGCGAGCGGTCGTACATGACAACGTGACCAGCGCGCTTGAGGATAAGCAGGCGCGAACCGGCAATCTCTTTGCGCAGGATATCGCCCAGCGCCGCAGGCACCAGCGTATCGTTCGCGCCCCATATCAGTAGGGTGGGAGCCTGAATGGAACGCGCATCCTCGCGTACGTCTTTCGCCAGCAAATCCTTTGTTGCGCGCAATAACGTAAGGGGGCCAGCACGCACGGCATCGTAGAAGAGGATGGGCAGGAAGCTGGGCTGCATGTAGCGCGTGGCCTCCACGAGCGGCAGGAGGTAGTTCTGCCAGCGATGACCCACTGGCAGCGCGGCGGGAGCCACCAGCACGAGACGCTTCACCACCTCTGGCCGGCGCGCCGCGATCTGAATGCAGATATAGCCGCCCATAGAATGCCCGATCCAATTCGCCCGTGTCAAGCCCACCGCTTGCAGCCATTCCAGCAGCCAGTCCGCCGCCCCGGTGAGCGCGAAATGCTGCCTGCGCGCCAGCGTCCCAAACCCCGGCAAGTCTACCAGGTAGACCGCGTAATGTTGCGCCAGGCTGGCAATATTGCGCGTCCACCAGAGAATCGAGCCAGACAGCCCATGCACCAGAATGACCGGCTCACCGCTGCCCATCACCCTGTATCGCACAGGCACGCCCCTCACCCGCACAGTATGCTCATGTATGTTCCTGTTCATCATTTGCTGTATCCATCTTCTATCACCGGGACGCTTTCTCTCTATTTAAACACAAAACGTTGCCCTTTGTAGTGTTACCAGCAGAGTAACGTAGGGGCCGATTGATCGGCCTGCGGCCAGGGGCCGATCAATCGGCGATGGGCACGATCAATCGGCCCCTACAGTCGGCTATCTGCAAAAAGATACGTAATTCTAATACGTAATTCTGCGGATATTCGGTGGGTGAGAGGAGGGTATGCTGTTTGCAGAAAGTACACGATGAACTCTCTACTTTACTTTTGTATGTAAAGCAGCTTCGTCCGGCATGGGTCTCATATCCCTGTACGAGCGCATTATCCAACTGAACGAGTGGCTCAAATCGTATCACATCACGCTGTCTCTCTAGCGTCCCTACCAAGCCGTTTCCTGTGATACAATGTCGAAAGACCGCGCTCAGGGCGACCGCAAGGGTCGCCCCCATAGGCGTTAACTGAAGCCGGGCAGGCCACCCGCGAGGGGCGGCCCTACTATACGGGTGGGGCTCTGCAAGCGAGTATAGTAGGGCCACCCCGCGCGGGTGGCCTGGGGTGGGGCCGGGCAGGCGAAATTATCACAGGAAAGGATACCCACATGCTCAACGTAGAGGAAGTTCGCTCGCATTTTCTCGCGCTCGCTTCGGGGGCGACGTATTTTGATAATCCTGGCGGCACACA
>DASTKE010000697.1:0-2424 GCA_035716105.1 Ktedonobacteraceae bacterium
TGCAAGCGAAGATGGGCGACTATGTTCATGCCGGAGAGCCGCTCGTCGAGATTCACGCTCGCACCGAATCCGATGCAGCCTCCATTCGCGCTGCCCTGCTCGCCGCTTACACCTGGAGCGAAGCTCCTGTTCAACTGGAGCCGCTTATCTATGACACGATTCGCCCCTGAAGGGGTCACGAGGGCAGAGTCAATTCCCAGAAGTCGGGAGTAGGCCGGGCGGGGTCGTTCGCGCCGCGCAGCAGGAAGACGTGACCGTGACCGTCGCAGGCGGCTGCGCCCAGCAAAGAACCTCCGTCGGAAAGCGAGGCCAGGGGTGTCCAGCTGAGCGTTTGCAGGTTGACCTGCCAGGCGGTGTTGAGCGAGGTAGTGTGATTCGTCGCGTAGCCGCCGATGACGATGAGGCGTTCCGAACCATCGAGGCAACTGGCCGCGCCGCTCAGGGCGATGGGCGCTGTTGACAGGGTATCGGACCAGGTATTGTGCGCGATGTTGTAGCGGTAGATGCGCATCGTGGGATGGGATGCTCCGGCATCTGTTGCCCCACCCAGCAGGAGGATGTTGCCCTCGTTGTCTGGCGCAAGGATTACATAGCCCAATCCCTGCGGCAGTGGGGCAAGCTGCTGCCATTGCTGGTTGTCAATATCGTAGCGATACCAGCCCGTACCAGCGGGAGTTTGAGGGTTGGTGGCCATAAAGCCCCGCGTGATGTACAGGTGTCCGTGTCCGTCATCGAACATGGCTCCGGCGAAACCAATGGGCATCTGAACGGGTGGCACAATCTGCTGAAATGTTCCCTTGTCTGGTTGATACTTGTAGAGGAGGGATGTTACAGCGTAGGTGTCAGAGGAATAACCAGTAGTGAAAAACAGGTTTCCCTGCTCGTCCAGCGCGGCGGCATTGTTGACCATGCCGGGCGCGTTCGCATCTGCCAGCGTCTGCCAGTGCGCGTTTGCGATATCATAGCGATAGAAAGCGCGGTCGTAGTGCGGCCTGTCCTTCGGTCCGCGGTAGCCGCCGTTCATGTAAATATAGGCTTTTCCCTGCAATTGCACGTAGGTAGCGGTGTTATCGGCCTCTGGCGATGGTGGTGAAGGGAGTTCTTGCCAGGAACCGTTCTGCTCCGGCGTTGGCTTCGTCGTAATCCTGGGCGTAGCATACACCTGCTGGCCCCGTGTGATGCTGTTTCCCCTGTGAGTGGCACGAGTATACGTGAGCAGCGAGACCAGCACGAGAAAGAGGATCAACGCGCAGACAAAGCAGATTTGTACGATACGCCGCACTGAAGTGGCAAACGCGAGCAGCTCGCGCCGTGCAATCCCCGTCTGTGATGTTTGAACCTGCTTTAGGGGAAGCGACGCGGACGAAAAATTCATGTACGCCCGCAGGTGCAAGCTTTCGTCGACCGCTGTCAGTTCCTGCTCCAACTGATCGTTTTCCTGCCGTTCGCGGTGCGTCTCCACCAGTATCTCGCGTGTATGCTGCCACTCCTCTGTGCCAGGGCGACCGCAAGGGTCGCCCCTACTATACACGCCTCTGTCGCTCTGGGGGCGACTATCCGTATATAGTAGGGGCGACCCTTGCGGTCGCCCTGGCTGGTGTTGCCCTGACATGGGTTGCCCTGATTGCACTGGCTCTTTTAGTGCTTCCTGATAGGCGCGCTGCTCTTCCAGGGTATAGGCGCGTTCCAGGGCGCAGAAGAAGGTGTAGGCTGATTGGAAGCGGTATTCTGGCTCCGGGCGCGTGGCGACGGAGACCAGCCCACTCAGTGCCAGCGAGAGCGTGGGATTGATGCTATGCAATGGTTCCAGGCTGATGCCCATCCCCCTTCCAGATGGACGTTGCCCGCTGAGCATTTCGTGCAGGATCACTCCCAGGCTGTAGAGATCTGAGCGCGCATCGGTCTGACCACCGCCCTGATATTGTTCGGGCGGCGCGTAGCCGGGGGAGCCAAGATCGGTGGTATCGTTCAACTGGCCCTCTTTGAAATAGCGAGCGATATTGAAATCGACGAGCACCAGGCGGCAATCGGGTGTGAGGATGATGTTGGATGGCTTCAGGTCGCGAAATACGACGGGTGGGACTTGCCGGTGCAGGTATTCCAGCACATCACATAACTGCATAGCGTAGTTCAATGCCTCAAGCGGCGGCAGCGCCTGCTGCTGGCGTAGGTAGGTTGAGAGCGTTTGACCCGGAACATAGTCCATGACCAGGTACCAGTAGCCATCCTCAAAAAAGTAATCGTAGAGCGCGGGAATAGAGGGATGGCGCAGGCGAACAAGCAGCAGCGCCTCGCGCAAGAAGTGATCGGTATGCGTACCCCCGCTGGAAGGAAAATCAATAGTGGCACCTCTCCGTACCGACCCATTGATCTCACTGGCCTCATCGATTGCACCGCGAGAAGCACTGCGAGTGCTGGCTATAC
>DASTKE010000698.1:0-2366 GCA_035716105.1 Ktedonobacteraceae bacterium
CAATCACTATCCTACACAACCAACACTCCTCACCAAGAGAAGGCGCTCGTGCGACCGCTAACGGGGTCGGGCCGTACACATAACTGGCTCTGTGCAGGCTGGCGAGGGGTATCATCGCTTCCGGTGTGGTGGCGCACTCTCAGCCATCGGTGCGCCTCTCTGCTTCCTCCTGGAAACGGGACATGTCTCGCGTCACTGCCATATTCGCTATTCAGTTGTTGTGAACAGTCTTCGACAAATTTCCGTAGGAGCGAGGGCGGATGGGCCGGGCTGGGTGGGCCATTATTGTAGCCCGCATATCCAAATGGCGACGACGGGCGACCATAAAGGCCCACCCAGCCCAGCGCCGCCACCCTCGCCCCTACAGTGTATGCGTTACAGTTCCTGGCTGCGGGTTCGGGTGCGCTCGGTGACGCGCTCGACGAAGTCGGCGAGCGGCATGGGGCCGAGGTTTTCGTTGGTGCGCAGGCGCACGGCGACGGCGTTGGCTGCCGCCTCTTTATCGCCGACTACCAGCATGTACGGGATTTTCTGAAGCTGGGCGTCGCGCACTTTGGCGTTCATGCGTTCGCCGCGTGCATCGACTTCGGCGCGTATTCCGGCTGCTTTGAGCGTCTCCAACACCTGGTTGGCGTACTCGATGTGACGGTCGGCGATGGGAATGACCATCGCTTGCACAGGCGAGAGCCAGACCGGGAAGGCTCCGGCGTAGTGCTCGATCAGCATGGCCATGAAGCGCTCCGTCGAGCCGGTCACAGCGCGGTGAATCATCACCGGGCGATGCGCTTGACCGTCTTCGCCGATGTATTCGAGGCCGAAGTTCTCCGGCTGCACAAAGTCAAGCTGTATCGTCGAGCACTGCCACTCGCGGCCAAGTGCGTCTCGCACCATGAAGTCCATCTTGGGGCCATAGAACGCCGCCTCACCGATGACCTCCTGGTACTGGATACCACGATTGTTCAGGGCGTTGCGCAGCGAGCCTTCGGCCATCTCCCACACCTCATCACTGCCCACATACTCCTCTTTCTTGTTGGGGTCGCGCAGCGAGAGGTGAATCCCGTAATCGTTCAGGCCGTAGGTCTCGAAGACCTCCAGCGTCAGGTTGACGGCGCGGTCGAATTCCTCCTGAATCTGATCGGGGCGCAAGAAAACGTGGGCGTCGTCCTGCGTCAGGCTGCGCACACGCGCCAGGCCCGTCAGCGTCCCGGCCTTCTCATAGCGATAGAGCGTGGCGAACTCGGCATAGCGCACCGGCAGTTCGCGATAGCTGTGCATCTGCGACTTGTAGAGCGTGATGTGGTGCGGACAGTTCATCGGCTTGAGCACGTAGGCGTCGTCATCGGATGCCTCCTGCTCACCCTGCATGACCGGGAACATGTTCTCGCGGTACGTGAACCAGTGCTTCGAGGTCTTGTACAGGTGAACCTTGCCCAGGTGGCCCGTCCACACGTGCTGGTAGCCGTACTTCTCCTGCGTCTCGCGCACATAGCTCTCCATCAGGTGACGCAGCATCTCGCCACGCGGCAGGAACATCGGCACACCGGCTGGCAGCTCGTCGCTCAGCACGAACAGTTTGAGTTCGCGGCCAAGCTTGCGGTGATCGCGCTTCTGCGCCTCCTCCAGCCGCCACAGGTACTGGTCAAGCTCCTCCTGCGTATCCCACGCTGTGCCATACAAGCGTTGCAACATGGGGCGATGCTCGTCCCCGCGCCAGTAGGCACCGGCCACGCGCATCAGCTTGATCGGGCCAATCTGCTCCGTGTTCTCGACATGGGGGCCGCGACACAGGTCAAGGAAGTTGTTCTGCTGGTAGATGCCCACCTCATCGTCCGGCAGGTTCTCGATGATCTCTACCTTATAATCCTGCCCCTTATTGCGGAAGTATTCCAGCGCCTGCTCACGCGGCCAGCGACTACGCATAAACGGGTGCTTGCCCGCGATAATGCGCCTCATGCGCTGCTCGATCTCCGGCAAATCCTCCGGCGTCAGCGGGCGCGGCAGGTCGAAATCATAATAGAAGCCATCCTCGATAGCCGGCCCGATGGCAAATTTGGCATCCGGGAACATCTCCTGCACCGCCTCCGCCATCACATGCGCCGCAGAATGGCGCATCCGCTGGATCGGCGTATAATTCACCGACTCCTGAAGTTCCGCTTCAACTGACATACTCTAATCCTCCTCACAACAATAAAAAAGCCCTTTCATCCCCTCATGGGACGAAAAGGCAAGGAAGCTTCTTCGTGGTTCCACCCACATTTCGCGCTCTCATTTTCATGGTTTGAATAACGAGAAACACGCTCGTGCGACCGTTAACGGGGCCGAAGCGTACACATAACTGGCTCTGTGCAGGCTGGCGAGGGGTATCC
>DASTKE010000699.1:0-2890 GCA_035716105.1 Ktedonobacteraceae bacterium
GTAACCCTGCTCGGCAGCGACCATGCCAAGCTGGTAGTAAATGGCCTCGTCCTGTGGCGCGAGCTGGCGCGCCTGCTGGAAGACCTGGATGGCCTGTGAATAGAGACCCAGGTCTCGATAGGACATGCCAAGCTGGAAAAAGGCATCAACCGCGTCGGGCTTGATGCGCGTTGCTTCGACAAATTGCTCGGTGGCGAGCTTCATGTTCTCATCGGAGAGCCGTTTGTCGCTGTTCCTCAGTGTCTGAGCATACTGGCGGTACGCCCGGCCCAGATTATACAGGGCTTCGTAAGAGGCACTCCGTCCCTGCGCCAGCTTAAACTGGCGGATCGCCTCAAGATAGTTTTTATTGGCCAGGTATTGCCGCCCCAGGCGCAACGCCACGGCGGGATCAACGGCAGCCGGAGCGGAAACAGCGCCAGCCACAGGCCGGGAAGGAATCGAGCGTCCCCGCTGTGCTGGCTGTCCTGATTGTCCATTCTGGACGGGACGAGCGCGAATCGGCTGTACAGGTCGAGCCTGGATGGGCTGCGCTGGGCGCGCTGGAATCGGCTGCACGGGGCGCGAAATGATAGCCGGACGCGGTCCTGTACGCGTATTGACCTGCGGCGGCACAGCAGTAGCCCCCTGCACCAGCGGTTGCCCATCGAGCTTGCAGAAGCGAGCGCCGGGCCGGTTCACAAAGCCGCAGCGCGGGCAAATCGGCCCATTGCCATTCGCGGGGCTGGTGCTGGTACTGGCATTTGCGGTGTTGTTGACCGGCATGATGATCGTGGCATTGGGCGAGATGGCGGGAATCGAGATCGTGGCTGGCGTGGCCTGGTTGGGCAGGCAGTGCTGCAAGGCCATACGCATCGCCTCGGCATTCTGAAAGCGATTGGCCGGGTCCTGCTGCATGGCCTTGATAATCACCTGCTCGACCGGACACACCGTCTTGTTACCAATCTGCACCGTGCGCAGGCGAGGATTCTTCGCCAGGATGCTGCCGGGCGCGGGCGTCTGGATGGGGTCCGGCTCGTAGTTCGTCAGCAGGTGGTACATTGTCGCGCCCAGCGAATAGATATCGGAGCGCGCATCGGTCTGTACCAGCCGTCCGGGATTCTGCGCGCTGCGCTTCTGGCCGGGAAAGGTGATCGAACCAAGATGCTCAGGAGAGGCATAGGAAATGGTACCCAGGTTCTCCGTATTGGTGCGCTTGTTGGGATCGAAGCGGCGGGCAATGCCGAAGTCAATCAGTTGCACATCCCCGCCCGGCGTCACCATCACATTGCCCGGCTTCATGTCGCGCAGGATGATCGGCGGCGTTTGCGTGTGAATATAGGTCAGAGCCTCGCACACCTGCATCATCCAGTTGATGACCTGCGTCTCGTCCAGCGGCCCGTTCTTCTCTTCCAGAATTTTGTCCAGGCTCTTGCCCGGCACAAACTCCATCACATAGTAATAGTTGCCGCGCTCCTGAAATCGGAACATGAACATGGGAATACGCGGGTGTTTGAGGTGAAAGAGCAGATCCACCTCTTTATTGAAACGCTCGATAGCCGATTTGCGATCCTCTTCAGTGGTGTTCGGGCTGAGGAGCAGTTCTTTGATCGCCCGGTAGTAGCCTGGCATATCGACCTGTTCCACCTTGTAGACCGTTCCCATGCCACCTTCGCCAAGCACCTGAACGATTTTGTATCTTCCATCAAGGATCGTACCTGTTGGCAGAGCCATACTCCCGTCTCTCCAAATGTCTATGCTTATACGGCAGAAACGTGAACCACAACGGCGGTAATATTGTCCTCGCCGCCATTCTCGTTTGCCAGAATGATGAGTTTGTCACAAATCTTTTGCGGGCTGATCGGCTCGCTGAGCGTTTTGCGCAGGTCTTCGTACCGCACCATTTCCCAGAGACCATCGGAACACAGCAGCAGACTATCGTCGGGCTGCAAGGTTTCGTGAAAGACATCGACCTCAACGTTTTTATGACCGGCACCCAGGGAGCGATAGATCAGGTTGCGCTGGGGATGGGAATAGATAGCTTCAGGTTCGATCTGCTTTGTCTCCACCAGCTTCGCCACCAGCGAATGATCTTTGGTTAAAGGACTGAGTTTGCCATCCCGCAGCAGGTAGGTGCGGCTATCACCCACGTTCGCGATATACGCCTGATCGTTCTCGACCAGCACGGATGTGACCGTCGAGCCAAGTCCACGCGAAGCACTATGCCGCTCTCCATAGCTGATAATCGTGTGATTGGCCTGCTGAATAGCCAGCACCAGGCGCTCTTCAATCGATTTTGAGATAGGAGTTTCAGGCAGCTTGCGCGTCTGCGGCGCTTCGTGCCTCTGGCCCTCTTTGACCGGTTTCAAGACAATCGTTGCATCATCATCTTCAGGCATGGGTGCCTGTGCTGTTGGTGGCGTGGTTGTCGATGAAAGTTTGATTGTTGTCTGTTCAGAAATGGGTTTGAAAAAGCTATCCAGTGTTTTGCTAATCGTGTCCACAGCAATTCTACTGGCTACCTCTCCAGCCTGATATCCTCCCATCCCATCAGCCACGATGAAGAGGCCACGATCTCCTGATTCGGTTGACTCGATACGCTTGTAGGAGCAGTCCTCATTCTGTTCGCGCTGTCGCCCCACGTCACTTTTGTCGGCGGCAGTCAATTTTATAGACATAGGTATTTCCCTCGCATAGACGTACTTTATAAGAACCTTGCATAGGTTTATGTTCTGTTCAATATAACATAAAGCTGTTTTGATAGCAATGAAGAGTTACATCAATTCGCTCACCACGTGCCTGCACGAGACTGCGACCACCAGGTCGTCAATCTTCATCCACTGACATTATTACGAAATAGGTCTGAGAGAGTTGCACAATCTGTGTATGTTGATGACGATGGGCAATGGCA
>DASTKE010000700.1:0-3351 GCA_035716105.1 Ktedonobacteraceae bacterium
ACGCCTGTCCCGGACGCACCTCAATCGGCACGCCATCGACTGTCCAGGTGGAGATTCCCTCCAGCCCGTAGAGCGTCTCCTCGTAGGCATCGTGACTATGCGGCGGCGCGGGGAGCCTGGCTCCAGCCGGGATAGTTAACTCGAAGATCGCTGCACTGCCATGAGATTCGGCCCCTGTTACCAGGAACCGGATATGGATCACTCCAATATGAATCGTCTCCTCGGCAGGATTCAGCCGAACCTGCGCATGTTGCTGGACCATGAATGCCTCCTTTGATGAATTATCAGCGTACTGCTACAGCATAGACCGGCAGTATGAACTGATCCTATGAAAAAGCTGAGATGAGACTGAGAACGGTGCTGAGCTATTGTCGCGCTCCTTTAAAAAATGTGATATAAAAAGCGTACAGAAAAGCATATTTTTCTCGTAACACAGTTAAAGGATATATGATGAAACCAGAGCCGGATACCGGGACTTCCCAATCAATAGATGCCACGCCAGTCACGCTTGAAGCCGGGCCAGAGGAGGCGCGGCGTTTGATTGCGCTGGCGCAGGGGCAAGGGATTACGCTGCGCGTGCTGGGTGGCGTCGCTGTTGGCTTGCGTTGCCCGCACGCGACGCATCGCGCCCTCAATCGCAGCTATGCCGATCTCGATTTTGCCGTTGGAAGCAAACAGACTCGCGCCCTCACCAACTTCCTGACGGTCAATGGCTACACGGCCAACCGCCGCTTCAACGCGCTGCACGGGGAGAAACGCCTGCTGTTCTATGATGACGCACGGTCGCGCCAGGTGGATATCTTCGTGGGCAGTTTTGAGATGTGTCACAAGCTGCCGCTCGACCAGCGCCTGTCGCTTCACCCCTTCACGCTCAGTCCCGCTGATCTGCTGCTGACCAAGCTTCAGATTATCCAGCTCAACGCCAAAGATATTCAGGATATCCTCGCCATCCTGCTCGATTTTCCGCCCGTGGAGTCTTCAAAGCAGCCGGGTGAAGAACTGGACATGAGCATCCTGGCACGTCTCTGCGGACAGGACTGGGGCTGGTTCACGACCGTGAACGATAACCTCACCCGCGTCAAAGGTGACGCAGCCAGCCTCCTGGACGCTGAAGAGGCCGCGCTTGTGAGCGGACGTATTGAAACGATGCAACGCATCCTGGCGGAAACGCCCAAATCTACCAGTTGGCGCTTGCGCTCGATGGCGGGACGCCGCATCCCCTGGTACGAACTGCCTGAGGAGGTGAACCGGTAATAGAGCGCTCCTTCAGAGCGTGTTGCGTTTCTTTTCAAGCCAATCTGTAATCTGGTTCAGGGTGGTAATATCAGCAACATCGGTGATGATATGAGGCAGGATAAACTCCCTCACCTCACTGTCACTATCGAGCACGGGAAGTTCCTGAGACTGTTCGGCGGGCATGACACGCAGCAAGAATATGCGTTTTGAGATCAGTTCGACGTGCGCGTGGGTCTGCTGGCGAAATTCGTAGAAAAGCGTCTTGCCACGCTCGTAGAGGTCTTCGTATCGCTCCATGAAGACGTTGAACAACGCATTGTCAAGCTTGTCGAAGAACTCTGTGTGCCTTTCAAGCTCGTAGTGAATGAACTCGTAGAAGCGTATATCGGTGGGTGCTTCTTGCACAGGGTCTTTTGTGATCAGAATCACCCTCTTGTTGTATGCATGAGCTATGCCGAGCTCATAGAACACGTTGGGGTTGCGGCCTGAACAATCCGCGATGATGACATCAGCTGCCTGAATATATTCGTTGATTTTATCGAGTAGTGGTCTTGTCGAAACATCAGCGTCGCCCCGGTCACACTGAATGCCGTACTTCCTCTCAATATACTGCTTGAGGTAGAGGTAAAAATAATGCAATTCGGGGGCAAAGGGCATAATGACAAAGCACTTGAACCTGACCTCACGCATCCTTACGGCGCTCAATACCTATGCCCTCGCCCTCTTTTTTCTTTCCAGGTAGCGCTGTGTCCAGAACTGGATGTCATTGCGGAACTTCTCAGGATTGGCCGGATCGTAGACCACGAATATCTGGCCCTCCATAGCAGTCGGTACCCGTCCCGGTCCACTGCGAACGATGGGCAGAACCGTTCGTTTGAGAGCCTGAGCATACCCCACCTCATACATGATATTGGGATAGCTGCCCGTCAAATCCGCAATGATGATATCGGCCAGTTTCGTTGCCTGCCGCACAGATTCTGCCGTGCTTCCATCAGGGAGCCTGATCGTTAAAGCCAGAATAGGCTCAATACCGACCTCTTTGAGCGAAGAGGAGACGAGTTCGCGCACAGGGACAAACTCTTCTGTTGGTGGCATGAGCAACAAGCATTGAGGTGATTCTTCGTTGAGCATCTGCTCTACCGCCTTGTTTCCTAACATGACGACCTACATTCCTCCTCTAGCGTAATCTTGTACTCTAACTATACGGAGTTCCCTTTTCATTGTCAAGTTTCTCAGCCAGCTTGACTCCATGAATCGTAGGGTTTCTGTGCCGATTATCGATAAAGCCAGGCGTCAATAATGGGATAGGGGCAGAGAAAGCACAAAACCTTCTTGGGCGGTTGATCGCCCTGGAAGGTTCTGTTTATTGCTGGCAAGGGTTTATATGAACACGACCTGAACAGACTACGTGTACTGCTCCAGGTCGTCAGGCTCAAACTCGTCTTCCTCCTCCACATCCTCTTCATCGTTATACTCGTCAAAATAACTCAGTTCGTTAAAATTTGGCGCGTATGACGTATCTCTGAGAATCTGGATCGTTGGATGAACAGGAGGGAAAGGCTTCAGCCCGGTCGGCATGGCCGGACCCTCCATCTGCGGTTCGTAGGCCGGTGCCTCACGCACCAGCACTTCATCTTCCCAGGCCATCGATTCGAAACCCAGGCGGCGCAGGTCCATGACCATGCCTGGCCAGGTATCTTCAGGATCGACAGCCCACCACTCACGTCCCATCACACGTACAGGTCGAACACGCAAAGGCCGGTTGAGATCGCCCAGATTAGCCAGTAACGACGAGCGTTTGCTCTCGGCTTTTTTCACGGCAGTAAACCGTCCCTTTCTACTACGGGTCAACAACGTTCGCATCGCCCTTTTCCGGGTCCTTCATCCGAATGAGCATTCTTTCAGAAACCCATTCTTTTTACCTACTCCAAAATAGGGAAACCGAATGCTTATCCATACGATACCACATGGATCAATCAGTTCGCCAGTGCAAATCATGTTTTGATTCTGGCTTTGTATAGAAAACAGCCTCTTATCTTTTCATCTTCACTTCTATATACGTGAATACCGCTTCATAAGATCACGGTTGACCAGGACCATATACAGGTCGCGCCT
>DASTKE010000701.1:0-2195 GCA_035716105.1 Ktedonobacteraceae bacterium
TCGGTCAGCGAACCACTGCTGGAAACGCTGGCGCGTGTGCGGCAAGCAGGCCACGTGGTGACGATCCTCTACGTGGGAGATGCGCCCTCACCTCAACGTCTCGGTGGTGTCAGCGTCTACCACATTGGCGGCGAAACAACCTGGAAAGAACTGGTTTCCACCTACGGCAGCAGCGAAATCGGCGAAGGTGAGCAAGCAACGCAAAAGCAAATCCAGGCAGCCGGTTTCAGTTTGTAATAAATATCGCTCGCAAAACGTGAATAAGACGTAGGGACACTATAAATTGCTGGAGGTGCAGGAGGGCTGACAGCGCAGGCCACCCGCAAGGATCCACTGTTGTTGGTAATCAGGAGATTGTTGAAGGGTGCAGGAGGACTGACAGCACAGGGCACCCGCAAGGGGTGGCCCTACTATACACGCTAGAGTGCGGCTCGCAGAGTCGCGTCGTGGAATAGTAGGGCCACCCCTTGCGGGTGCCCCGCGGGAATGCTCTGTATCTTGCCCTTCTTACACGGCAGGAGCAAACAATGGACGATCACGAGCATGAATCGTTGAGCAGCGATGCTTTTCAGGATGATTTTCGGACAGAGAATGTGGAGATGAGCGATCTTCCCTTGATGGAGGATGACCATACACCCTACCCCCCCGGCATCTCAAGCGCGATGGCGAAACTGGGGGCGCGTCTGCCGAAGCAGCGGCGTACCTGGCGCTGGCTGATGGGCGCGGCCACTATCTCCTTGCTGCTCGGACTCTTGTTAAGCAATGTTTCCACGCTCAAAACAAACATGCGCAACCTGTTTCCGGCATCCACACCCGTTGCCACCAATCTGCAACATGATCCCTTCCTCATCATCGACACAACACCCGATACCGGCCTCAATGGCTGGGAAGGGTATGGATATGGGACGCCCATTCCTCTCGGTAAGGGAAGGCCGAGGCTGACCATTGCCGACCCGGCTCCGCAAAATTGCGCCCTCACTCCCCCTGTTACCGCGTCTCGCGAGATAGGGCAATCCCCGGTCTGGCTCTTTGGTTTCGATGGGCCGCGGGCCACTATCCACCTGCGCGGCTTCTCCGAGCCGGTCGCGCACAACGTCTACGGCTGGCCCACCCTCATTCAATTGATGGTGAAACAGAACTTCACACAGCCTGTCACACTCAGTGGTAACAACGCTGGTTCTGGTCCCACCATCTTCTTCGGCTTCTACCCCGGCGAGAGACCCCTGGACTCCATCATCCTGGGTACGCAGCAATCCGTCATCAATCCCATCCAGCATGAGCCAGGGCAGAAAGCCACCTGGATCGTCACCATGTTCCTCTTCGGTGCCGGCTGCTACTACCTGAAAGCACAATGGCCCGGAGGTTCCTGGACCATCCACTTCGTCGCCGGAAGGTAGACAGGTTATATGCTTGAATGATGAACTGATGAGATATGTGCGTGGCTTAGCCACGCACATATCTCATCAGTTCATCATTCAAGCATATAAATTGGTTATTGGTTCGCTTTGCGTGGTACACTAGTCGTATTGGGAACGAGAATTTGAGGTATACACGATGAACATTATTAACATGATCGTCCTTTTCGTCGCGGCCATGCTCGGAGGCGCGCTCAACTCCGTTGCGGGCGGCGGTAGCTTTATTTCCTTTCCAGCACTTATCTTTACCGGAGTTCCCGCCATTAGTGCGAATGCGACCAATACCGTGGCGCTCTGGCCCGGATCCGTTGCCAGCACATGGGCGTACCGCAAAGAACTCGCGACAGTGGATCGTATGGTGCTGCTGGTCTTCAGCGTCGTCAGTCTGATAGGCGGTATCCTGGGCGCGGTGCTACTGCTGCGCACCTCGCAGGCGATATTTGTACGTCTCATTCCTTACCTCTTGCTGGTAGCAACCCTGCTGTTCGCCTTCAGTGGCCGCATCACCGCCTTTATCCGCAAACGTCTCGGGCGCAAATCGCAGATGATGCAAGAGGATGAGCTGGCAGTAGCGAAGAAGGAAGCGGGGGTAGCAGATAGGGCGGAGGAGATGAAGGAAGAGGTGCAGATGGGCGATAGCGTGGAGATGGGAAATAGGGCGGAGGCAGAGCTACCTGCCCCTACCAACCACATGATGGTACGACCGGGCAAGGCGGCGCTGGCGGGGATAGCGGTTTTGCAACTGGTGATCTCCACCTACGGGGGATATTTTGGCGGCGG
>DASTKE010000702.1:0-2552 GCA_035716105.1 Ktedonobacteraceae bacterium
AGTGGCGGCGAAATTTCGCCGCCACTGCCTGCTGTTCATGCTCTGTTTGTTACTCTATATTACTGTGGGAAGAGCAGGTGGCCGCCGAAGTAGCCGACGATGAAAAAGAGGGCGAAGACGACGAGGCAGAGCAGGATGAGCACCGTCAGCGAGGGACGCCGGTGTGCCTGATTGCCGGTCTCGTGGTAAGCCGCCTGGCGCGCCGCTACCAGTCTGGTTGAGATATTGGGAACCACTGGTCCGGCGGGAGATGGTTCGGTTGCTGGCAGCGGAGGTATATTTTCCAGGTAGCCAGAGCCACCGCGACCGGAGGTGACACCAACCGGCGAGTTCTCTTTCATGGATAGGGGTGTGACAAGTTTCCCTGTAGATGGCATTGGTTGGAACGGCCTGGGTTGACCAGGTTGAACTGGAGCTTGCTGGTAGACCATGTTGATCTCAAGCGGCTGCGCGGGTTCAAGCGCCTCGGAGAGCGTTTTCAATTCAGTATAGAGCACGTCGAGCGTGTTGATATGCTGTGGGTGCTGGCGCACGACCGCACGGGCGACGAGTTCGCACAGTTCCGGCGGCGTATTGCGCATGAAGCGCAGGCGACCATCCGCGGGAGGCTCGACGGCCAGCGAACCGGTGGGACGGCTGGTGAGCAACTGGTAGAGCAGCAAGCCCACGGAGCGCGTATCGTCCGCCTGTCGCCCATCGCTATAGACGCCCCAGGGTAGCTCACGGTCGGAGACGATGATGCCTTCACCTCCCAGCACGTTCCACGCCGTGAAGTAGGAGATATCGGATGGCAGGGCAAAATTGTTGACATGCACCAGCCCATTGCGCTCGCGCAGGATGGCCGCTGGCGTCAGGTCGCCGTGGCTCACCCGGCGTGTTGAGTTGGCGAAGGAGGCGTAGAGCAGCGCCTGGCAGAACTGGCTGCCTATGTCAGCCACATCATAGGGCGTCAGCGGCATATTCAGCAGGGTTGCGAAATTGTCACCCTCGATAAATTCCTGCACGAGGTAGAGGCTTTCCGGCTCAGAGATCATATCGTAGAGGCCGATGATGTTGGGGTGGGAGAACTGTGAAGTGAGCCGTACTGACGCTTTATAGACATGCGCGTAGGCAATCGGCACGACCTTCACAGCAACGCCGCGCTGCAACCGCTGATCAATGCCTTGATAGATAGTACAGACCTGCCCCTGCCTCACTATGCGCTGTAGCAGGTAACGGTCGTTGATGACCCGGCCTATTTCCACGATTTGCCCCTTGAATTCCTAAAGATCTTGTAAGGCCAGTGTGACTGCTCCCACGATATTGGCCTCTGAACCCAGCTTTCCCTGGACAATCTGTACGCTCCGGCTGGCTGCTGGCAGGCACAACTGCTGTATGCGCTCCCGCAGTGGCTGGATCAAGAGATCACCTGCCTGTGCCACTTGTCCACCCAGAATAATGATGCCAGGGTTAATGAAATGAACGATATTTGCCAGCGCAATTCCCAGATGGTTGAGCACGTTCTCCACAATGCGCTGCGCCACGGCATCACCCTCCGCGGCAAGTTGAAATACCTGCACGGCGGTAATGCGTTCCGCCCTGTTCCCGGTAACGCGCCGGATTGCCGCCTCGGTCTCAGGATATTCGACCGAGAGGCCAATCATGGCACCCGCAATAGCGGGTGCCGAAGCGATGGTTTCCAGATGCCCATAGCCACCGCAGGAGCACTTTGCTCCGTTCTCTTCGACTAGCAAATGTCCAATTTCTCCGGCGGTGCAACTGGCACCGTGATAAATCTTGCCGTTCAGGACGAGGCCACCCCCGATGCCACGCCCCAGGCCAATGTAGAGCAACGCTCGCTCGGCTTTACGCGGGCTACTCCCAGCCTGGACTCCGGCACCATACTGCGCTTCGGCCAGAGCCGCGGCGTTGGCATTGTTATCTATTATACAAGGGATATCAAGCCGTTCAGCTAAATAGTCCTGCAGTGGGAAATTATCCCAGCCGTGCGCGTGATGCAATGTTTGCACCACGCCACTGCGCGTATCTACCAGTCCACCAACCGCGACGCCCACCCGCAGAATGCGCCCACCGTTTGTTGTCTGCTTATCGCGTACAGACGCTGTCACCTCATCAAGCATCGTATCGATGAGACCGAGCACAGTTCGCGTATCCGGCACGTAATCCAGCGGACGCCGCACGCGCTGGAGTATCTTCCCATTCAGGTCTGCCAGCGCGACCGACTGGCGCGACCCGCTGCCACTAATCTCAATGCCTGCCACATATCCCTGCGTCGCCAGCAACTTGCCCGTTGTTCTCTGCGTTCCCGCTTCCGTTCCTGGTCGTGCTGGAACCAGCGGCGTTCCAGCCAACATGTCAGAAGTGTGCTGTGTAGACATGGCAACCGTCTTTCTCTTTTCTGCGCCGATGCGATGCAATACGAGTGTCATTGCTTCTTTGAGACAGCGGCATAAGTATATCATATTGCGCCTGATACGCAAAGTACGATAGGATGCTCGTCTCAGTTTCGTCTCAAAGGGTAATAAAGGGAGTGGTGCATGTGAACGTGGGGT
>DASTKE010000703.1:0-3235 GCA_035716105.1 Ktedonobacteraceae bacterium
CCCTGCGCGATCAATTGCTCGACATCCTTGCGACTGCGATAGAGCGCGGATTGGATGACCGTCCCCACGTGCTCGAAGGAATCGTGCAGGCGCAAGGTCATATCCACCGTGCGTTCCGTGTAGGCCGAAGCCTCCATGTCGATGCGCACGAAGATGGGGTGCTGCCGCGCACGTTCCAGAATGTGCCGCACGTTCTCTGCGCACATATCCTGCGCGATATCCAGTCCCAACGCGGTCAGCTTGATGGAGATATTGGCATCGACGCCGCTTTGATTGATCGCGTCCAGCATGGTGATGTAGTCCTGCGCAGCCGCCGCGGCCTCCCGCGCATCCGAAACATTCTCTCCCAGGTGATCGAGCGAAACGTGCATCCCCTTCTGATTCAGCACCCGCGCCGTCTCAATCGCCTCATCCACCGCCTCGCCAGCCACAAACCGGCGGGAAACACCTCGTGTCGCCCGGTTGTGCGTGACAAACTCACGCAAATTGTCATTTTGAGCCAGATACAACAGCGTATCTCTGAGCATCATTGCACTCCCTCCTTGTTCCGTAACAGCATTGTTCGTGCTGGCAGACAGCCCCATTGCCGTCTAGCAGCATCAAGCATTGTAAACCATCATAAAATATCACGATAATAGAGACAGCATTTTCACAGAGAGCTTACAGCAGCCTACAAAGGTATTATACCTCAATGTGCTCTTGCGTTGCTTGCTTCTCCGTCGGCTCTATCACGCGAAATGTGACCCACTGGTTTTGCTGTCAACAAATAGCTCTGCCATTGACACGAGGGAATGGAAAGACTCCCACTTGCTTCTGGCTGTAACTTTCCTGACAAGCACTGCGTGTTCTTTATCAAAGAGAGGAACCATTCCCCCTTTCAATGGAGAGTGATGGTCATGGAGGGATGGGAAAAACAGCAGATATCAGAAGTGGTATGTGCTGTTTGTGAGACCCACTATCAGAACCTGTTGTCCTGTTGTGTTTGCTTGAAGCAGGCAAATGTTATAGTATGGTAGCTACAATGATGCGAAGGCAAGGCTACCGACTGCAAGGTAAGGAATGCGTGCGTGGCAATACAAAACGAACCGATGATGCGACTCTCCGGGACAAAAAACGCGCCCCTCTCTGCCCGAGAGCAATTGCTCTTCCAGGCGACCATCCTGGAGAATATCACGGAAAGCGTCATCGTGACCGATCTGACAGGTACAATCATCTACTGGAATAAAGGAGCGCAGGCTCTTTTTGGCTATAGCTCGGAAGAGGTACTCGGGAAAACGCCCGCCCTCTTGTATCCAGACATAGACGAGCGCCAACTGGCCCGCGACTTGCAGCAAGTCCTCCAGGGTCAGGACTATGTAGGGAAGTGGAAAGGGCGGCGCAAGGACGCAACGAGGGTTTGGGTGGCGATCAAAACGACCCTTTTGCGTAATGCAGCCGCGGAGGTGGTTGGATTTCTTGGCGTGGCGTCGGATATCACTGCTGGTAAAGAGGCAGGAGAAATCCGCAGAAGATTGGCCGCGATTGTGGAGTCCTCTGACGACGCAATTGTGGGCAAAACTCTCGATGGTATCATTACCAGTTGGAATGCGGCAGCCGAGCGACTCTTTGGCTATAGCCCCCAGGAGGCGATTGGCAAACACATCACTCTGATTATTCCTGTCGAACTCTACAGGGAAGAAGAAGAGATCATCGCGAAATTGCGGCAGGGCATCCGTATCCAGCATTATGAAACCGTGCGTCTGAGAAAAGACGGCACGCGCATCGAGGTTTCTTTGAGCATCTCCCCGGTCAAAGATGAGACAGACAAAATCATTGGTGCGGCCAAAATTGCGCGTGACATTAGCGAACGCCGTGAGCTTGAACGGCGCAAGGATGAATTTATCAGCATGGCGAGTCATGAACTCAAGACGCCCGTCACCGCCCTCAAGGGGTTCACACAAGTCTTACAGCGCCGCTTCCAGAGCCGCCATGATGCAGAATCCGTCCGTTTCCTTGCCCGTATGGATGCCCAGATCAATAAGCTGACCACCCTCATCGGCGACATGCTCGATCTCTCCAAGATGCGGAACGGCCAATTAGAATACCGCATGGAACGGTTTGATCTGGCTGAACTGGTCCACGAGATCGTCGAAAATGTGCAGGAGACGACCCAAACCCACCATCTCCTCCTGGAAAAAGCAGTCGAGGTGCAAGTCTATGGCGATCGAGACCGTATTGGGCAGGTGCTCATTAATCTGCTGACCAATGCGATCAAGTACTCTCCATCTGCGGAGAGGATCATGGTACGTATGGCAGTCCATGAAGGAAGCGCCCTGGTAAGTGTGCAGGACTTCGGTATCGGCATCTCCCAATCCTATCAGGAGAGCATCTTCCAGCGGTACTATCAAGTCAACGAACCAGCCGAAAAAACCTACCCTGGACTGGGCATCGGACTCTATATTGCCAGCCAAATCATCGAGCGACATCAGGGGCGTCTGTGGGTGCAGAGTCGCAAAGGAGAAGGCTCCATCTTTCGTTTTTCTTTACCTCTTGTCCATGAGTAATTCCCCATCTTTTCGTTTCTTCTGACTGGCTATGACCATTTACGGTCCGATAGTTGAAGCTTTTTGTTGGGATGCGAGGATTTGAACCTCAGGCTGATTTAGGAACTCTTTGGGATAATCGAATTGAATCTTTTGCTGTGACGAGCTAACAGAGGAGAAGTTCTTATTTCTCAAGGCGTGCGATATGCTCAAAGAGGTGAGGGTTGATCGCTTTACGCCGATACACAATGACCGACAGCGCAGGTTGAGGAGGCCATAAGGACAGTTAGTCCGTAAACGCCAGCAAATCATAAAACTCCACCGGTTGGAGCTTCTGGTACTCTTTCTGCGGCACTTTGACGTATTTCCATTGCTCACCTGTCAGCATTGAGGCGTTCTCACACCATAGGCGAGCGGCTCTGTCCTTAAAGGCGACCTCAACAGACTCCTGGCCTTTGGTTTCGACGAGCCACATTTCGTCGGACTCTGTTTTGACTACGAAGTCCGGGTAGTAGTAGCGGAGGTTGGCGTTGTTGTCGGTGTATTCTATTGAGAAGCCAAATTGCTGAGGCAGCTTGGCAAAGGCGATCACGTCTTTGGCGCTTTCGAGGAATTTGGCGAATTCGTACTCAAAGTCATTGTCACAGGGAACGAGGTTGAAGACGCATTTTCGGGCTTCAAGGACTGAGCGGGAAAAAGCGAATGGCTCCGTT
>DASTKE010000704.1:0-2520 GCA_035716105.1 Ktedonobacteraceae bacterium
GGGCGATGCCTTGTGCTCGCCCGTGGACCCGGCAGATTAGCCAGCGCGGGCGAGCACAAGGCATCGCCCCTACGATCTCCCCCTCAAGGCCGTAGACTCGCCGAATGACTGGCGCACCAAACGGAGCGATAGGTATAACGCAGAGGTTTTAGCACGGCGTACTCTGGTTTGCGGCCTGCTCGGCCAGGGCCAGCGCGCCCAGCACTCCCGCTCTACTCCCCAGACCAGGAGGTACAATATAAGAGTCGATCTGTTGAAGGATAGCCGGAACCTGAACGTACCCGTTGAGCAGAGCCTGCACTTCTTGTCGGATCAGTGGGAACAACTGGCTCTGGTTCATGACCCCACCTCCCAGGATGATGCGTTGTGGGGATAGCGTACAGATGAAGTTGACGCAAGCCAACGCCAGGTAGTGCGCCTGCAGCGCCCAGACCGGGTGCTCCGGGGGAAAGGTCTCAGCGGAACTGCCCCAACGAGCCTGCAAGGCTGGCCCGCTCGCCAGACCTTCAAGACAATCACCATGATAGGGACAAATCCCTGCAAAAGGGTCTGTTTGCCAATCGTGCGGCAGGCGAATATGACCCATCTCAGGATGCAGCAACCCATGCATCAGTTGACCATTGGACAGGCCACCCCCTCCGATGCCGGTCCCTATTGTCAGGTAGAGGAAGGTCGTCAGCCCCTGCGCTGCTCCCCACCATCCCTCGCCAAGCGCAGCTGCGTTGACATCGGTATCGAAACCAACGGGTACGCCCAGCGCTTGCCCAATGATTCCGGCCATATCGGTTTGCGCCCAGCCAGGCTTGGGAGTTGAGGTGATAAAGCCATAATCGGGCGCACGCGCATCAGGTGAGAGCGGACCAAACGCTCCGATGCCAATTGCCGAAATCGGCACGGCAAGGTGCTGTTGCTGGCGCTGGAAGAAGTCGATGATCTGCTCCAGCGTCTCGGCAGGCGTTGTGGTAGCAATACGCGCCTCAGCTTGCAGATTGTCCGGGCCTGTGCCAACCGCACAGACAACCTTCGTACCACCTGCTTCGATGGCTCCGTAAACGCTCTGTATTTCCATTACTCACCCTCGCTCTCTTCATAAACTCTAGTGGGGCTGGCTGTTCTCGTTCTGCCTTCCCATTCCTTCTCTCTGTCTTGATGCTCCTGCTTTGCGCAATCATCGCAGGAAAGACAGACTGCACTGAATCTACCACATCCGTAAAAAGATATCTAAGGAGCGAGAGTAAAAAGACCTGTGAAATGGGGACAACTTCAGCTACTGAAACGATAGTTGTCGCGTTAGCGTGTGCCTCATAGGGCCATGTGCTGATGGCAACCCCATGCTCACTACACAGTCCGCTTGTGTGTGTAAACAGTCACCAGCGGGCAAAACGAGAGCGGCTGACAAAAGGTGATACGGGTGAGCGTAGAGTTTCTCATAACATTTGATCAGCTCTTTTCAACCTGATTTAGAAGTGAGCAGTACTCATCATGCATATTGTATTGGCATCACTTAGCTTCCCCTGGTGGTTGCGTCTCGAACACTATATCAATCTGCTCTTTACAGGTCTGTTGATCCGCAGCGGCATACAAATCATCACTGCCCATCCACGGTTCTACTGGCATTATGCCAGCGACCCGACTATCAATTTTATGGCCAAGGAGCAGAGATTTAACAGTGGCATGTATGGAATGGTTCACGACAGCCTGATCGGTGCTGTGTCCATGAAGGGTGCAGAAAAACGCAAAGGATCAGGTCTCTCAATGAGAGATCACAGGAAAGGATACATCGCTCATGAGTGAAACAGTTAGTGATTTTATGTTGAAACGTCTCTCGGCATGGGGCGTCAAGCGCATCTTTGGCTATCCAGGTCCCGGTTTTGAGAACGGCCTTGCCAACTCAAGTGACACGCTCGGCAGGTATCTGATGGTGCAGATCGGCAATATTGTGATGGGGCGCTATCCCGACCCGATCCGTATGTACAAAGCGCTCCCGGCCAACGGCCTCACCGAGGAGTTCTACGAAACGAATCCGCGGAACGACTTTGTGCGCGGCTTCGCCATTCAGACCGTTGGCCCGTTGCCCATCGCCTTTGCCAAGCAAATGATGGTCGCGAGGGGAGCCTGGGGCTGGGGGCTGCGCCGCGTGATGATGGACTACAATCACTGGGCGGCGCTTGGCGTGCTCGGCGAAATCCTGCCCCATGACGATAATCGCGTCGAGTTGGCCGAGGACAGAGATCAGTATGGGCTGCGGGTGGCGAAAGTCACCTTTAGCCTGCATGAAAATGATAAGAAGATTGCCAAAGCCGGTGTCGCGAAGACAACGGAGATTCTGTACGCTGCCGGGGCCGAGGAGGTGGTGGAGGAACCTCGTTACGCGCACCTCGTCGGGGGCGCTCGCATGGGCAACGACCCTACCACCTCGGTCACTGACAGCTTCGGGCGCACGCACGATATTCCCAACCTGTTCGTCTGCGACGGCAGCCTGCTGCCCACGCAGGGATCGGCCAATCCCGGTCTCACCAT
>DASTKE010000705.1:0-2529 GCA_035716105.1 Ktedonobacteraceae bacterium
TTGCGCCCTCACGATAGGATTCGCTTTCAGGTGAGAGAAGGAGAAATCACGATCAGCCGTGCATCATCGAAACTGCTGGCAGGTTTTGGAGCGGTCACACCTGAAAACCAGCCAGAGGATATTTACAAACAAAGGGAAGCATTCGAGGAGGGAGTTGCTGGGGACGTAGCCAGAGAGGAGCTTTAGACATGGACCCGATACTTGAGAAACAGTATGGGGTGGACAAGGGAAAGATTTGCGGGGAGGTGTCCGTCCTTTTTTGCAAAGGGATCACGAAGCCACCCGCAAGGGGCCGCCCAACCCATCCACCTCCCCCCTGGCTCTACATCTACCCCCGTTGCCTTCGTCTCCTCAAGTCATCCTGGCTCTTCCGCAAGCAAGAGCCACCAAACGCGGGGAAAGCGTGTAGAGCCAGGGGTGGGGAGTGGAGGTGGGTGGCCCCTCGCGGGTGGCTTCGTCCTCTCTCATTAAGGCAAAATCATATAGTGCCATCAGCCCTCCGCGTTCAGGTGATATAATATGGGGAGTGAACACATACGATGGCGTATGGATATGGATGGATATGCTATCTACGACGAGGTAATGTTTAAGGAGTAGACCCCATGCAAAGCACAGTGAATAGCGTTTTGGAACGCGCTCAGACACCTTTTAAGAATGAAGCCATGACCGACTTTACCAATTCGGCGAACCGCGAGGCGCAGAGGAAGGCGTTGGAACAGGTGAAGGGCGAGTTGGGACGCACGTACCCGCTGGTGATCGGCGGCAAACATATTATGAACGAGGCAACGTTTGCCTCGGCGAATCCGTCGAAGCCTGACGAGGTGATTGCCTATTTTGCTCGCGCAACCGTCGAGCAGGCGAACGAGGCGGTGCAGGTCGCGGCCAAAGCATTTGAAAGCTGGAAGAAGGTTCCGGCGGTCGAACGGGCTGGCTATGTCTTCGCGGCTGCCGACCTATTGAAGCAGCGCCGGTTTGAGTTTAACGCCTGGATGATTTACGAGGTGGGCAAGAGCTGGCCCGAGGCCGATGGAGATACGGCGGAAGCCATCGATTTTCTTGAGTTCTATGCCCGTGAAATGATTCGCCTCTCGGAAGAGCAGCCACTGGTGCGTATCGAGGGCGAAGATAACCAGCTCGTCTACATTCCACTGGGCGTGGGCGCGGTCATCCCGCCCTGGAACTTCCCCGGCGCGATCATGGTGGGTATGACCAGCGCGGCCTTCGTGACCGGCAACACGGTGGTGCTCAAACCGGCCAGCACGTCGGCGGCGATTGCTTACCAGTTTGTGCGCATTCTGGAAGATATCGGCCTGCCTGCTGGCGTGGTCAATTTCCTGCCCGGCCCCGGCTCGACTATCGGCGACGCACTGATCGAGAACCCCCTGGTGCGCTTCGTGGCCTTCACCGGCTCTCGCGAGGTGGGCCTGCGCATCAACGAACTGGCGGCGCGACCGCAGAAGGGGCAGCGCTGGATTAAGCGCACCATCCTGGAAATGGGTGGCAAGGACGCAGTGGTGGTGGACGAAACGGCAGACCTGGAATCTGCCGCCAACGCCATCGTCGCCTCGGCCTTCGGTTTCCAGGGGCAGAAATGCTCGGCTGGCTCCCGCGCCATCGTCGTCGGGTCCGTCTATGACGATGTGTTGCAGCGTGTCGTCGAGAAGACGAAGCAGTTGACGATGGGCGATGTGACGCAGCCAGAGACCTATCTAGGACCGGTGGTTGACGCCAACGCTTTCAAGAAGATCAACGACTACATCGAGGTGGGCAAGACCGAGGGACGCTTGCTGGCTGGCGGCGGACATCAAGGCCCAGGCTACTTCATCGAGCCAACGGTGATCGCTGATGTCAGCCCGCAGGCACGTGTAGCCCAGGAAGAGATCTTCGGCCCGGTGCTGACCTTCATCAAGGCAAAAGATTTTGAGGATGCCATGAATATCGCCAACGGCACGGAGTACGGGCTGACCGGTTCGCTCTATACGCAGGTGCCGGAGCGCATCGAGCAGGCAAAAGAGGATTACCACGTCGGCAACCTCTACTTCAACCGCAAGAGCACGGGCGCGCTGGTCGGCGTTCACCCCTTCGGCGGCTTCAACATGTCCGGCACCGACTCCAAAGCCGGTGGCCGCGACTACCTGCTGCTCTTCACCCAGGCCAAAGCCATCTCCACCAAAAAGTAGGGTTGAAATAGGAAGTTGTGTCAGAACGACAGATAGCAAAAGTCTGAAGGCCACCCGCAAGGGGATGGCCCTACTATACCAGCTTGCAGAGCCGTCTCGCGTCTAGTAGGGCCATCCCCTTGCGGGTGGCCTTCTTTACATCTGTACACGCTTCTCACACAACTTCCTATAAGTAAATGGTTATCGACAGCATTGAGAACTTTGATGTATTTTGCTGGACTTTTGGGTGCAGTGCCTGTTATACTACATACATAGCAAACAGGGAAACGCTCGCATTGCTGATTTGATGGAGCGTAGTGGAGAATACTTCTGTAGCGGCTTTACGGAAGTATTCTCCACTTCCTTTTTT
>DASTKE010000706.1:0-2805 GCA_035716105.1 Ktedonobacteraceae bacterium
GTCTCGCGGGTCTCGGTCTCCGTTGGCTCGATCATCATCGCTTCATGCACGATCAGTGGGAAGTAGATGGTCGGAGCGTACATACCGAAGTCGAGGAGGCGCTTGGCAACGTCGAGCGCGGTAACGCCGCTCTCTTCCTTCTGCCGTTCAGCGGTGGCGACGAACTCGTGCTGGCAAACCAGCGGGAAGGCGATCTCGTAATCCGGTTCCAGCTTGTGTCGCAGGTAGTTGGCGTTGAGGATGGCGCTTTGCGAGACGTGCAGCAGACCCTCCGGTCCGTAGGTGCGCAGGTAGGTGTAGGCACGCACGAGCACGCCAAAGTTGCCCTTGTTGGCGCGCATCTTGCCGATGGACTGTGCAGGCGTCTCCCAGTAGTAGCCCTGTTCGCCCTTCGTGGGCAGCGGACCCGGCAGGAAGGAGACAAGATGCTCCTTGACACCTATGGGGCCTGCTCCCGGCCCACCTCCGCCATGCGGCGTACTGCACGTCTTGTGCAGGTTGAAATGCACCACGTCAAAGCCCATATCGCCCGGACGGGTGATGCCCAGCACGGCGTTGGCGTTGGCACCGTCGTAGTACAATTGCCCACCGGCCTCGTGAACGAGTTGAGCGATCTCAAGGATGTTGCTATCAAAGAGGCCGAGCGTGTTGGGGTTGGTCATCATGATCGCTGCCACTTCCTGCCCGTGCGCCTCCAGTATCGTCTTCAGGTGGCCCATCTCGATACCACCCGTGGCGGGGTTGGTCTTGATCTCGACCGTTTTGTAGTCGGCGAGCGTGGCGCTGGCCGGGTTGGTGCCGTGCGCGTTATCGGGGATCAGCACGATGTTGCGATGTCCCTGGCCCTGGCTCTGATGAAACGCCTTGATGAGCATGAGGCCGGTTAGTTCACCGTGCGCGCCAGCGGAGGGTTGCAAGGTGACGCGAGCCATGCCCGCGATCTCCCCCAGGTATTGCTCCAGTTCGTACATCAACTGGATAGCCCCCTGCACGGTCTCCTCCGGCTGCAAGGGATGAATATGGGCGAAGCCGGGCAGCGACGCCATATCCTCGTTGAGCTTGGGGTTGTACTTCATCGTGCAGGAACCGAGCGGGTAGAAACCCGTATCCACGCCAAAGTTGCGCTGAGACAGGTGTGTGTAGTGGCGTACCACCTCGATCTCGCTCACCTCCGGCAGCGGCGCGGCCTCTTTGCGCACCATGTTCGCTGGCAGCAAATCCTCGATTGGCTCGCTGGGTACATCCATCGCCGTCATCGTCGCAGTTCGGCGACCGGGCGCGCCCTTCTCAAAAATCAATGACTCGACGCTCATGCCTTCACCGCCTTTCCTTCTCTCTTCCTCTCATCCACATTCTCCACATTGCTGCCTGCTTCGCCAGGATTATAAGACTTCAATGCCTGCACCAGATAATCAATATCTTCTTTCGTGCGCGTCTCCGTCACACAGAAAAGCATGGCGTTCTCCATGCCTGGATAGGCTTGGCCCAGGTCGTAGCCGCCGATGATGCCGTGCTGCAACAGATGGCGCGAGAGCCGCTGCGCGGGAACAGGAGTCTTAATGACGAACTCATCGAAGAAAGGGCCGCTGAACGCGGCCTCGTAGCCGGGCAGCGCGGTGATCTGGCGGAAGGCGTAATGGGCCTTTTGCAGGCAAAGTTCGCCCAGTTCGCGGAAGCCCTGCTTGCCCAGCGCGGCCAGAAAGATGGTGGCCCCAACGGCCAGCAGGGACTGGTTGGTGCAGATATTGGAGGTAGCGCGCTCGCGGCGGATATGCTGCTCGCGGGTCTGCAAGGTCAGCACATAGCCTGTCTGCTTTTCACCACTCTCCTCGACGGTCTGACCGACGAGTCGACCGGGCAACAGGCGCATGTATTTCTGCTTCGCCGCCATGAAGCCCAGGGCGGGACCACCGTAGCTCATGGGATTGCCGAAGCTCATGAGTTCACCAACGGCGATATCGGCGTTATAGTCGCCCGGCGCGGCCAGGATGCCGAGCGAGGCCGGTTCGGTGATGGTGGAGACAAAAACAGCCTTCCCCTTGTGCGCGATGGGTTCGATAGCCGCCATATCCTCCACCAGGCCAAAGAAATTTGGCTGCTGGATGACAACCGCTTTAGTGTCCGGTTTGACCGCCTCGTCCAGGTCTTCGAGCGAGGTCACGCCGTCGCGGGTCGGAACCTCTGTGACCGTGAAGCCGCGTGCATGGGCGTAGGTCTGCAAAACTTGCCGGTACTGCGGGTCGACGCCCTGCGAGATCACGACTTCGCCGCGCCCACCAGGACCGATAGCCAGCAGCACGGCCTCCACCAGCGCGGTCGCACCATCGTAGAGTGAGGCATTGGCGATATCCAGCCCTGTGATCTGGCATACCATTGTCTGGAACTCGTAGATTGCCTGCAACATGCCCTGACTGACTTCCGGCTGGTACGGAGTATACGAGGTGACAAACTCTGAACGCCGCTGCAGGTGCGGCACCACGCTCGGTATGGCGTGGTCGTAGGTTCCAGCGCCGAGAAAAGCAATCGTGGTATCCAGATTTGTATTGTTCGCCGCCATCTTGCTCAGCAGGCGCTTCAGGTCTGGCTCAGCCAGCGCGGGCGGCAGGTCGAGAGGGCGTCGCAGGCGCACGTTTTCCGGTACGGGCGCGAGCAAGTCCTCCAACGAAGAAAACCCCAGTTCGGCGAGCATAGCCGCCTGATCTTCCGGGGTATTGGGTATATAGCTCATGTGCCATCACTCTCCCTTGAGGTAATGATGAAAATGACGTAGGGGCCGATTTATCGCGCCCATCGCCGATTTATCGG
>DASTKE010000707.1:0-5136 GCA_035716105.1 Ktedonobacteraceae bacterium
CCTCGCCCGTTTCACGATTGATGACCCAGAGATCGTTCATCCAACTGCGGTCGCGGTCATCAGCGCGGTTGCACAATACGCTGATCGCGGCGCTGTCGGGCGTCCATTGCGGGAGAACGTGGTCGAAATCGCCGGAGGTCAAGCGGCGAATCGCGGCGGGGTCGCCCTGCACCGGCTCACCGGCGACAGGGGCGGGGATGACGAAAAGCTGGCTGCGCGTATCGAAGAGACCGTGCCCGTCCAGCCGGTACCAGATGCTGCTGATGGTGCGCAGGCGGATACGCTCCTCATCCTCGCGTTTTTTCTTCTCGGCCTCGTCCAACGTCTTGCGACCCATCAGCACATCATCCTCATCATCTGGCGCAGCCACCGCTGTGAAGGCGATCCACTGTCCATCTGGCGACCACGTGGCATCGCTGACGCCGTGCAGCATGGTGGTCAGGCGCTGGGCCTCGCCACCTTGCGTGTCGATGAGCCAGAGCTGCTTCTTGTCTTCCCGATCGGAGAGAAATAACAGGCGGCGACTGTCTGCTGCCCATACAGGATTGGTATCAATCTTTACACCGCTCGTAAGCTGGCGAGCTTCCTCTACAGCGCGGCCCTGCTCATCCAGTTCCAGCAGCCAGATGGCGTTGCGATGCTCGTTTTTCTCCTTATCTATCGTATCAATGACGAAGGCCACGCTTCTGCCATCGGGGGCGACGGCAACATTGCCCATCATTTTGAAGGATTGCAGGTCGCCGCGGGACAATTTGCGGGGGGTTGTCATGGGTTGTTCCTCTCTAATAACATCGAGAGAGGGATGGAAGACAGCATTTCAGTACACCTCATGTGAGGTGTACTGAAATGCTGTCTTCCATCCCTCTCTCGACGTTGCCGTTTCACTTATTGCATATTGCCAGCGTAGATATTCATGATGGTTTGGAGGAAGTGGAGGGCCTCCGGCTTCTTACGCTGGAACGAGTTGCGGCCAATGATCGAGCCGAAGCCACCGCCATCGCGTATAGCACGCGCCTCGTTGTAGACCTGCTCGTCGGACGCAGTGGCACCGCCAGAGAAAATGACGATGCGGCGACCATCGAAGCTGCTCTGCACCACGTGGCGCACGCGCTCGGCCAGCGTCGAGATCGGAATCTCGTACTTGTGGTAGACTTTTTGCGCTTCGGCAAGCTCTACGTGGGCGGTAGGTAACTTCACTTTGATAATGTCGGCTCCCAGTTGAGCAGCGATTTGAGCGGCGTAGGCGACGACATCAATGGAGGTTTCACCCTCTTTGCTCAAGGCGCTGCCGCGTGGATAGGACCAGACAACGACCGGCAAGCCAACCGATTTTGCATCGTCGGCGAGTCGCTGTAACTGCTCGTACATGGTGTTGCGTTCAGCGGAACCGGGATAGATAGTGAAGCCGACGGCGGAACAGCCCAGGCGCAGGGCATCATCTACACCGGCGGTAATGGCCGAAATGGGGTCTTTCTCGTCATTCAAGATATCATGATTGTTGCATTTCAGGATCAGCGGGATATCACCGGCGAACTCTGAAACTCCGGCCTCGATAAAGCCCAGAGGGGCGGCGTAGGCATTACAACCTGCCTCAATAGCGAGTTGGAAGTGATAGCGCGGGTCATAGCCAGCGGGGTTGGGCGCAAAGCTGCGCGCCGGGCCATGCTCAAATCCCTGGTCAACCGGAAGAATAACCATCTTCCCGCTGCCGCCCAACCGCCCATGATTGAGCATACGAGCAAGATTGGTGCGAACACCAGGGTTTTCGCTGGCATACCAGCTTAAAATTTCTTTGACGCGATCTTGCATATTCGTTTGTTCCTCTTTTCTCTCCATCAAGTGATACAATCAACCAGCAACAAGGTGGTTTCCTTTTATTGTATCACTCGCCAATATCAACGCAAAACAGTACTGCATGGTGCTACACGAAGGTATACGCTTTATAATGAGCAACTACCAACGCTTAATCATGTGTACGACTTTGCCTTCTTGCGTCAGTTCGGTGCGAATACGATCAGGATTGATGTCCTGGCACTCGTTGGCATTATCAGCCGCCACAATGGTATCACGTGGATGGATAAACTGCCAGACACGAGCCACGACATCGCGACCTTCCATTTTATAGATAAAGCGGGTGGAAACTTTGGCCTTTTGCGCGACACTCTGGGCTCTGCCGAAGGCCGCTTTCGCCGCCGGGTCATACAGATAGGGATCATATACCTCGAAGAGGCGCGGGGGCGGCACGTTGCGGGGTTCGCCTAAGTACATGAACACGACGGGATGCCCATCGGCGTTGTCAATGGCCGCGTGAATTACCGCGTCATTGTGTTCAGAATCGGCTGAGAGTACAGCCAGCACAGAATTTGGAAGCCGTCCCTCCACCCCTGTCGTCGTGACCACCGGCACACGGCCCTTCTGCTTGTGCTGGTTATAGACGAAAAAGGCCACACCCATACCTAACGCGGCTACAGATCCACCAAAGGCGGTTGCCAGAGGCTTCGCCACCAGGTTCGTACCCCATGCTAACGCCACCAGAACGGTTGTGAGAATGCCCAGGTAGAAATCTATATTCCTCCACAGGATTTTTAGTCTTCCACTCCCGGTGCGCCTGGCAGAGGCCATTTTCGCAATGGAATCCGTCTCCAACCCCTCTTGCTGACTATGTCCGTTCGACTGCGTTAATTGACGGCTCAAGGTGATTGCGTTCTGTAGCACCTCGTCGGGTGTTGTACGGCCATCTTGATTGAGATCGTTATTTTCCGGGAGACTTTGAGCTATGCGGCGGGCCAATCTCCGCTCCCGATAGCGCACCACATCCATACCGAGACAGGTCAGCGTAAAAGCGCCAAGCAAGCCAAAAGCGTACATATCGCCCAGAATGTTGACGTTCCCACGCACAGCTATCAGCACCGCGATGGGAATGCCAGTCGCGAGGGCGATAGAATAGTGTGGCGTACCCCGCAACTTGTTCCGTTTCAGCACAAACGCTGGGAAGAAGTCCATGCGCGAGAGCGCCATAAACACATGATACGTACCAATGATGGCAGTATTACTGGCAAAGACCAGCAGCGCCCCGGCGCTAATCGCTACCTCGGACTGTAAAAAGATATTTCCCCAGTGACCGGCGAGCAGCGAGATGAGCTGCGTATTTTTTATGGTGTTGGCAGCCTCCGCAGGCTGGAGAAGCGTTGAGAGCATCGTCAGCAGCGGGCTGGTGAGGCCAATGGTCAGGACAACCAGCAGGAGAGCGATACCGGCCACCCTCTTACGCGGCGTTTTCATCACCGGGGAGAGCTGGGAAATGCTCTCCAGACCGGAGAAGGCCAGGAAAGAACCCGCGAAACCAACCAGAAGGGATTCCGGGGTTAACCCTTTGCCCTCGAACATCTGACCGAAGAGCACAAAAAATTCTGATAGAGAAATATGGCTAAAAACCGTTACCAGAATGGCAATGTCGCTCAGGAAAGCGACCACCGCTCCCACGAGACTGACTTTCGCGCTTTCGCTCACCCCTACCCAGTTGAGAATGCCCAGGAGCACAAGGACAATAATGGTGATCCAGAGGGCTAGCGGCTCCATAAAGCGGATAACGACGCTCAAATAAAATATGCCTGAGAGGCAACTGATGGAGGCGGTCAGAAAATAATCCACCAGAATAAACATGCCGCCCATAGCGCCAAACCATTTGTTCAGAGCCTGCGCTGAAACTGTCACCACACCGCCGCCCTGGGGAAAACGGTGCGTCACTTCCGCGTACTTCAGTGTGAGTAGCACGAACACCGTCATCGTCAGCAGGACAAAAAAGCCTGCCAGTTTCCCAACGGTGCCATAGAGAATGCCGGGTGTGTAGTACACCGAAGTACCGATATCCGCGAAAACCACCGCCCAACACAGAAGCGGCCCAAGCAAATTTCCACCATGACTGTTTTCATCACCGCTGGTTCGCTTCGCACCTTCTTGTTTCACAGATTCCTGTGCCATATATATCGCAGCCCTTTGTGAGGTAGACGCACATTTCCTACTTATGAATACGTATCACCACCGCTTTCATACACACGATGGAAGCCCATATTCTGCCACATAGTGTAGCATAGGAATATAGCACAAGCAAGGAAACGTACGACCATTCCAAAGCCATGTTACCTGAACTGTGTAAATGAAAAGGAAGAGACAGAATGCATAGGCAATTGATACATCACATCTATTGTTACTTCAGACAAATTGATACGTTTCTATACGAAGATGGGAGAGAATCTACGTTATTTCATGAGGAGAGAATGCGTTCACAGCTAGCGCCCGGCATAACTCCTGACCGGTATGCAATTTGAAGGAGAAACTATGGCATTAAGTGATAGCAGCTTCGAGCTCATATTACAAGATTTGCTTCATCAAAAAGATGTTATGGAGAGTTTGGAGACGGAAAACCGTGAGTTGCGCCAACAAATAGCCGATCTGCGTGCGGGTCGCGGCATTGTTGTCGATATTCTTGGCTCCCGCTTTTCGCTCCTCGGCGAACAGACAGATACAACATTCTATACTGCCTCAACGGCCCCATCTACACCCGTTCCCGTTCCATCAGAGCGCCGGGAGGAACCCAATTGGGTCATGGCTCAGGAACCGGTAAGCCCTCCTGAAGAGGCACCTGTTGCTGAGCAGGCAGAATCGATTGTTCCCGAAACACCGCTGCCCATGATGGATTTCTTACTGGAGGATGATGAACCAATAACGACCTCTCCATTCTTAGATTTGCAGCAAACCGATGAATTGTCGTTCGAGACCACGAACAAGCTGGCCGTGTGGCGTGAACCCGCACCCACACCGACGCCAATTCCTGCTTCAACCCGGGAAGGCAAACAGCCAGTCGCCATCAACGAGGATCAAAAAGCGGCCCTGCGCCGCGAGCTTATCGGCAGCTTCTTGCTCGAATAACCACCGTCAGATAACGCAGCAAATCACACAGCAGAAGGGCGAAGGCAAGCTTCGCCCCTACGAACCACGAGACGGCGCGTACTTTACTCCGCGGTTCGTAGGGGCGAAGCTTGCCTTCGCCCTTCTGCTGTGTGATTTGCTGCGTTATCTGACGGTGGTTATTCGAGCAAGAAGCTGCCGATAAGCTCGCGGCGCAGGGCCGCTTGT
>DASTKE010000708.1:0-2923 GCA_035716105.1 Ktedonobacteraceae bacterium
TGGAACCCGGCGATATCATCGCTACCGGCACGCCCAGCGGCGTCGGCTTCGCCCGCAAGCCACCAGAATTCCTCAAACCCGGCGACGTGGTTGAGGCGGAAATTCAGGATATTGGGATGTTGCGCAATCCCGTCGTGGGAACAGAGTAAGCAGAGAAAAGACCTGGAAAAGTCCGACAGGCCACCGGCAAGGGGATGGCCCCAGAGGCGTGAACTGAAGGCCATCCCCTTGCCGGTGGCCTGTCGGAATCCCCTGCTTTTGTTCGTTTTCTCTGCTTAAACCCTGACTTCCTCGCGCAGCCAGCCGGGCATGGTACCCCAGAGGTTGAGCGCGGTCGAGCGCGTGTGCCAGAGGCGCGGCGGCGTCGTGACATCACGGTCATAATATTGTTGCAGTTCGGCGGACAGCTCGATATGCACGCCCTCGGTATCGGCGAAGCGCAAGAAGAGGTCTTGCCCGGCACCGTGCCGACCCGGTCCCCAGAGAACCGGCAACTGGTGACGGCTCAGATAATCGGCCCAGGTCAGCAGTTCCGGTCCATCGAAGATGCTGTAGCCGACATGGTCGATGGTTTGTTTGCCCTGCATGAGGATCAGCGTGTGGTGATCGGTGTTGCAGCGCAGCCATGCGCACTCGCGCAGTAACCAGTCGGAGATGTCAAAGCCCAGCGCCTCGGTATAAAAATCGACCATCGCCTCCAGGTGCAGCGTTGAGATCGCGACATGTTGCAGACCGTGCGGGCGTATGCGCGCCCGTCGCCCCGCAACCGGCAGGGCATGGTTGAAACCCTCTTCAGGCATGGCGGAAATCTCGATGTGATTGCCATCAGGATCGCTGAACCAGAGGGTATCGCCCATCTCGGGATCGCCGTCGCGAGTGTCCAGCGTCACCTCGATACCAGAGAGGCTCAGGCGCGCCGCCAGGGCCGCGAGTTCAGCATCCGTATCCACTTCAAAAGCCAGGTGGTGCAGGCGCGAGCGGGGAAAAGGACTGCGCCCGTTGCCAATGTTAGGGCGTCTATCACTGAACAATCCCAGGCAATGATATTCATCGCCCAGCGACAAAAACGCGCTGGCATGTTCCAGTTCAGCCTCCGGCCCGGTCGAGCCTTCCACAGTTGAACGGAGATCAAACCCCAGCACCTGACGATAGAAACGCGAGAGAGACGCCACATCCGTCGCCCACAGGCCAACGTGCGCCAGGCGCTTCACTCGAACTTTCTGAATCTGCTGCTCGCTCATGATTTTCTCCTGCTCTACGCCATACACCAGTACACAAACACATCAAACCAAACGGAACACATTCTGTCTTATGGTGTATCATATAGAGGAGTTTGCCACGGGTCAACAAATTCACCCGAAGGTCATGTGGATAATCGTATGCAGAAAACAGGACGCGGGCAACCCGCGTCCTGTTTTCTGCATACGATTATCCACGTACCGTCTTTTTAGCGGATGGCAGATTGGCCTTGAGATTGAGAACGAGCGCGGCGGTGTCACGTTCTCTCTCTTTACCCTCGCCGGCTCCGGTGTTTTCATCGCTTCCGGCATTCGCGCCAATAAAATGCTCCACGTCGGATTGCGAAAGGTCGACGGTTTCCAGAACGCGCACAAATGGCGATTCCGGCATAGGCGTCTTTGGCTCTCCCGGTATTCGCAACGGTGCGCCCTTCGCCGGGAAACCCTGCTTGCCCTCGGATCTTCCGCTGCCGGGCCAACTTCTGGCATGCATCGTCCGCTGTAAGGAGAACAGGAACGCCTGCACATCAGTCTTCGCCCGGACGTTCAGCAGTAACGGCAGGAGCAGTAGCGCGATCAGCAGCATATACCACTGATGCCATGCCAGAGCAGCTACTACCGCGCCGCTCATCGCCATAGAAGTAACTACAATGAGTGCCAGCGACAGGCTCAGCGGTGAATAAGGCACAAATACCGCCCATCGCTTCCCTTTGATAATCATAGAGCGGCGACGTTGAGCCACTTTGCTGGTCGCCACGCAGCGTTGCGCGCTGGCGGGCCAGAGCGCACTGCTAACGCCGCTGGCCCGCTGAACAACTACCTGTAATTGTTTCGTATCCTCGCTCATTCCCTTTGTACTTTCATCCGGGACCACTTCATACCTCCACTCAAACCACACTCACCACTTTGTGGTTTCCCGATTGCCCATTCGCGACACTGAAGTACCGGCATTCGGCACCTGCACCTCAGCACCGGTGCAGTCCACCCCAGGCACTCCTCTCCACCCCACAACCACAACTTCATCCGTTTACTGTATACTATACGTCCTCATGCTCGCTGGGTAACACATCCTGTACCTTTGCCACCACTCATCCTATTCCCCACGTTCACCCGGTTTAGAGCACGTGAGATCACTTCCTCTTTTGCACATGCGCCCATGTCTGCTCCCCACACAACACCACACACCATGACACGGACAAAACCCATGCACACACCACCACCACCAACATGTACAGAGAGGAAGTGACCTCACAGCTACAGCTACAGGTGTGTTTCCCACTCATCATCCACCCCACATCCGCCCCACGTATACAGCGTGGTGCCGTTCCTCCACATTGCATCCGCCACCGGCAAGTCTTCCAGCCTCACAGTGGACTGGCATTGCTCACGATGGCCTCGTCGCACCCCACACATCCTCACACCGGCACTTCACTATCGCGACCAGGACCGAAGCAATCTTTGTAGCTGTTCCGCTTACATTTCTAGCTTACGCCTCTCCGGTGCGTATCCGGTTATGAAGCGATGGAGGTTGAGTTAAGAAATTGCTCCTTTAATGGTCGACTTCTTAACATTTTAATAGATAATTTTAACTTTCTCTATTTATACGTTCAGGCAAAGAAAGCAGGAAGCAGGCTGTAGCGCGTCCGACGCGCTACAGCCTGCTTCCTGCTTTCTTTGCCTGAACG